>NZ_JAPZSY010000021.1 GCF_027532025.1 Inhella sp.
GTCGCACGAGATCCGCACGCCGCTGGCCGCCCTCAGTGGCTTTGTGGAGAGCTTGACCGTCTTGCGCCTGGAAGGCAGCGAGCGCGAGCGGGTCTTGGAGTTGATGCGGCAGCAATCGCAGCGCATGCAGGCCCTGGTGGACGATTTGCTCACCTTGGCGCGGTTGGAGGGCAGCCCACGCCCCAACCCCGACGACTGGTTCTCGTTGGACGATCTCATCGGGCGAGTCATGGCCGAAGTGGCGTCCCTGTCGGCAGGGCGACACCAGTGGCACTGGCCGGAGCCCACCGGCCTGGAGTGCTCGGGCGTGGAGTCCGAGGCGCACAGCGCCCTGGCCAATCTGCTCAGCAACGCCGTTCGCTACACGCCGGAGCGGGGGCAAATCGCCTTGGGCGTCCAGCGCCTGAGCGATGGGGGTGTGGCCCTGCACGTGAGCGACACCGGCGCTGGCATCGCGACCGAACACTTGCCGCGCTTGACCGAGCGCTTCTACCGCGTGGATGGCAGTCGCTCGCGTGCCACCGGAGGCACGGGCCTTGGGCTCTCCATCGTCAAGCACGTGTGCCAGCGCCACGGGGGCGAACTTCGCATCGAGAGCGAGCTCGGCGTTGGCTCGGTCTTCACCTTGGTCTGGCCGGCCCTGCGGGTTCGTGGCGGTGAGCACGCCGCGTCCGACTTGCTGGGCGCTGAGTCAGCCTTGGTGTCCTGGGCTCCGCTCGGTCGCGAGCGCTGACCTCGGCCGCAGGCGCAGCACCCAGTAGCGGGTGTCCCGCTCGGTGGGGCGCTCCACGACGCCCGCGGTTTCCCAGCCGGGTGGGGTGGGGGGCGTGGTGCCCCGGGGCATGGGTTGCACGACCCAGTCGCAGCGCCAAGCCGCCTCGCCAGCGCGGACCTTCCACCCGCCTTGGGCCTCCAGCGTGGCGTGCAACGACCGGGCCCCTCTCGGGACGCCCACACAGCCGGCTTGCGGAGGAATGAGTGTTTGCACCCGTTGCAACAGCACCTGGTTGCTGCGCCCGAGGTTCAGCGGTTGCAGCCACAGGGTCATGGCCAGCACCCAAGCCAGCACCACGCCCCCAGCGGGCAGCGCCAAGCTGCGCCACAGCGCCGCCCGTTGGCGGCTGGTGCGCCATCGCACCAGAGCCAGCCAAGCCAGGGTGGCCGCCAGTGCCAGCAGCAGGTTCAGGGGCTCAAAGCTGACGACCAGATCGGGCGCCAAGCGCTGCAAGTTGGCCGCCAGCCGAGGCGGCCAGGCGGTTTGCAGCGCCAAGTAGTAGGCCCAAATGAACACCGCCGCCAGCGTGAAGAAGAACAGTGAAAACCAGTCGACCATCGCGCTCCAGCCTCGTTCGAGGGTTGGCAGCGCCAACGCAGCCAACACGGCCAGGGCGGGCAAGGCCAGCAGCATCGCGCGGTCGCTGCCCCCCATGCCCAAGGCCACGCCGAGGGTCACCAGAGCCTGCCCAAGCGGCACCGCCACATGGCGGCGCGCGACGAAACCGCGCCAGCGCCACAGCGTCCACAGCGCCAGGGGCAAAGTGGGCCAAGTGAACCACGCCAGTTGGCGCAGGAGGCTGCTGGCGTCGATCTGGGCGGGAGCCACCAAGCGCCAACTCCAGGCCTGGGTGGCACTGGCCAGCGCCGCCACGACCCCGCAGCCCACCAGCAGGCCGATGCGCAGGCGGCGCGCGCCGTCAAAACGAGAGAAATGCGCAATCACGCCACCAGCCACGCCCAACAGCAAGGCCAGCACGGGGGCGCCCGAGAGGGCCAGCAGGGCCAGGGCTGCCACCACCGCTGCTTGAGACCGGCCAGGCCGGTAAGGCGCGCTGGCCAAGCCGTACATCCACAAGCTCACGCCGAGGAGTTGCACCACGTCCGACGTGGCCTCGTGCCCCAATTGCATCAGGCCGAGCGTTGCCATCAGGGCCAGCAAGGCCGCATCGGCCAGGGCCCGCGCGTAGTTCACGGCATCGGCTTCGCCACCGAAGGCGAAGGGGGCGGGCTGGGCGGCCTCGGTGCGCGCCAGGTGAAAGGTGGCGTACCACACCAGCGCGAACACGGCGGCCAACACCAACACGAACGGCAGCCGGGATGCCAGCACCGGATCCAGCCAGGGCAGCGCCCGGATGGCCGAGGCCCCCAGCCAATAGGGCAGCAGGGCGCCGTCCTCTGGGAGCAACCCCGCCAACAGCGGTTGGAGCCACGTCGCGTCACCGCGCGCCAAGGCGGCCATGTGGCCGTAGGCGGCCAAATCGGCGTGTCGCCAAGCGTCGCGCAGCCACTGGCCGGGCAACAAGTAGGCGAGGCAAAGAATCAGCAGCACCCATCGCGGCAGGGCGCGTGCGCCGGCTTCACTGACCAGGGCGGGGGTGGGGCGGCTCATGAGGGACAGATGATGGCCACAAAAAAGCAGCCCGCAGGCTGCTTTTTTGGGGGAAGAAACCCGAGTCCTGCGGACGCGGCCTTACTTCTTGAGGTGGGCGAACTTGTTGCGGAACTTCTCGACGCGACCGCCCAGGTTGTCCACGCTCTTTTGCGTCCCGGTGTAGAACGGGTGCGTTTCGCTGGTCGTTTCCAGCTTCACCAGCGGCAATTCGCGGCCGTCGTCCATCTTGGTGGTTTCTTTCGTTTGCACCGTCGAGCGGGTGACGAACTTGAAGCCGTTGGACAGGTCCACGAAGCAGACTTCGCGGTAGTTGGGGTGGATGCCTTGTTTCATGGAGAACCTCGGGGATGGCTTGGGTAGCCGCTGCGCAGCAGCTGCGCAGTACTTGCCCAGGACGGGTCGGGAAAGCCCGCGAGTATAGCAGCACGGCGTGGGCCGACGCCCACTGCGACATCAACCGCCTTTGCGCATCAGGTCGAAGAAGTCGTGGTTGTTCTTCGTGGCCTTCATCTTTTCCAGCAGGAACTCCATCGCCTCGATTTCGTCCATGGGGTAGAGCAGTTTGCGCAGGATCCAGCTCTTTTGCAGGATTTCCGGCTTGAGCAGCAACTCCTCGCGCCGCGTGCCGCTCCTGTTGATCAGGATCGAGGGGTAGACGCGCTTTTCGGCCATGCGGCGGTCCAGGTGGATCTCGCAGTTGCCGGTGCCCTTGAATTCTTCGTAAATCACCTCGTCCATCTTGGAGCCGGTGTCGATCAGGGCGGTGCCGATGATGGTGAGCGAGCCGCCTTCTTCCACGTTGCGCGCGGCGCCGAAGAAGCGCTTGGGGCGTTGCAGCGCGTTGGCATCCACGCCGCCCGTGAGCACCTTGCCGGAACTGGGCAGCACGTTGTTGTAGGCACGGGCCAGTCGGGTGATGGAGTCCAGCAGGATGACGACGTCCTTCTTCAACTCCACCAGGCGCTTGGCGCGTTCGATGACCATTTCGGCCACCTGAACGTGGCGCGCGGCCGGCTCGTCGAAGGTGGAACTGACGACTTCGCCACGCACGGTGCGCAGCATTTCAGTGACTTCTTCGGGGCGCTCGTCCACCAGCAGCACGATGAGGTGGGCTTCGGGGTGGTTGGCGGTGATGGCGTGCGCGAGCTGCTGCATCATCATCGTTTTGCCCGTCTTGGGCTGAGCCACGAGCAGTGCGCGCTGGCCTTTGCCGATGGGGGCGATGAGGTCGATGATGCGGCCGGTGATGTTGCCGTCGCCCTTGAGGCCTTCGCGTTCGAGTTTGAACTGCTCGTTCGGGAACAGCGGCGTCAGGTTCTCGAACATGATCTTGGCCTTGCTCTCCTCCGGAGACAGGCCGTTGACGCGGTCCACCTTGACCAGCGCGAAGTAGCGCTCGCCGTCTTTGGGCACGCGCACCTCGCCTTCGACCATGTCGCCCGTGTGCAGGTTGAAACGACGCACTTGGCTTGGGCTCAAGTAGATGTCGTCGGTGCTGGCCATGTAGCTGGTGTCGGGGGCGCGCAGGAAGCCGAAGCCATCGGGCAGCACTTCCAGCACGCCGTCGCCGAAGACCTGTTCGCCCGCCTTGGCGCGCTTTTTCATGATGGCGAACATCAACTCCTGCTTGCGCAGGCGGCTGGCGTTCTCGATCTCCAGCTCCTCGCCCATCTTGATCAGGGCGGAGATGTGCAGGGCTTTGAGTTCGGAAAGGTGCATGAGGGGTCAGCCGGCTCCTGCGGGGCGCGCGCGGGGTGGCGGCTGCGCAAGACTGGGTGCTGGTGGGGGAGGGGAAGACCGCTGCGCACCGGTTCGGTGCTGTCGAGCGGGAGGCTGGGCCCCGAGGACCGGGGACCAGCACATGGGCAGTTTACAGGTTGGCGTCGAGGAACTGCTGCAATTGCGCTTTGGACAGCGCGCCCACCTTGGTGGCCGCCAACTGGCCGTTCTTGAACAGCATCAGCGTGGGTATGCCGCGAATGCCGAACTTGGCCGGCACCTCGCGGTTTTCGTCGACGTTCATCTTGGCGATTTGCAGCTTGCCCTGGTTGCTGGCGGCCACCTCGTCCAACACGGGGGCGATCATCTTGCAGGGGCCGCACCACTCGGCCCAGTAGTCCACCAGCACGGGCGTGCTGGATTGGAGAACGTCGGCCTCGAAACTGGCGTCCGACACGTGCTTGATCAACTCGCTGCTCATGGGCATTCCTTGCGGGCTTGGGGTGAGCGGGTGGGTCATCGACACCACCGGCCAGGCGAAAAAAGCGCCCCGCAACACAGGGCAGAATCATTCTGACACAAGGGGGATGGCGGGCAATGAGGGAGGTCAAGAGCGAGGCGCCGGTCCGCTGGGCGTGGCCGCCGGGGGCCGGCGTGGAATCGGCATGGCAAGCCCTGGCTGGTGAGGTGCTCGGTTGGCTGGAGGCCCAAGACCTGCCGGCCCGCGACGCGATCGTTTTGCTGCCCTTTGCTCAGCATTTGGCCTTGGCGCGACGGGCCTTCGCCGCCCATGGGCCCTGGCCACCCCGGCTGGAGACCACGCGCAGCTTGGCGTCGGCCCTCGGCCCGGCATCCCTGCCCCTTGGCGAGCAGATGACCGGCGACGCTGCCTTGGATGCTTTGCAAGCCGCCGCGCTGGTGGCGCGGCACACGCCGGGCGCGGCCGATCCTCGGCTCCAACGCCTGCAAGCCGCCCAAGTGCTGGAGTTGGCGCAGGCCTTGCAGCGCGCGGCGCACGCGCAAGCGCCCCACGCACGAGCGGCTTTTTGGGCCCGAGTGGATGCGCAGTGGGCCGGCGGGGCGACCGACGAGCCCGAGTCGCACCTGGCGCGAGCGGCAGCACAGTGGGCCCGCCTGGGTCCGACCCCGGCGACCGATGCCCTGTGGCAACTGCGGCCCCGCGCCTGGGTGCTGATCGAGGTGGGTCAACCCGACCCTCTGGCCCGCGCACTGCTGGCCGACAGCGGATTGCCTTGCCTGCACTGGATGGTGGATGCCGGCGATGCGTCCGAAGCCCGCGGTGCCGACTGGCGGGTCCAGACCCTGCCCGAGGCTGCAGAGCTGGCGACCGCGGCTGCGGCCCAGGTGCTGCGCTTGCTGGAAGACGAGCGCGGGCCCGTGCTGGTGCCGGCGGTCGATCGAGCCCTTGTGCGGCAGGTGCTGGCCGTGTTGGCCCCCCACAGCTTGAACATTCAAGATGAAACGGGGGTGAGCTTTGCCACGCAGGGTCCGGCCGCGGCCCTTCGCCACCTGGTTCGCGGCGCGATCGACGGGGTCTTGGACGATGCGTTGGCCTGGGCCAAGAGCCCCCTGTCGCCCCTGACCGAGACGGCGCAGGGCGAGGTGGATGCCTTGGAGCGCTGGGCCCGGCGACACCGATGCACGGCGTGGCGGGGCAGCCCGCCCGAAGGCGCTCCCACCAACGCTTGGTTGGCGTTGACGCAGGCGGCGTTGCCTTTGAGCCGCGGCGCCGCGCGCCGACCGCTGTCGGTCTGGATCCTGGCCCTGAAGCAGGTGCTGCAGAACAGCCAGGCCTTGGACGCCAGTCGCTGGCCCGAGGCTTGGCAGCCCACGTGGCGCGCCTTGCTGGAGGCGCTTTGGATTGGGCGGCAGCCTTGGCCTGGCAGTGCAGCCGCCCGTCGGCTGGAGCAGCCCCTGCGGGGCGCCGAGTGGTTGGCGTGGGTTGATGCGGCCTTGCAGGCGGCGGTGCCAGCGCCGGAGCGCCGCGGGCCGGTTCATGTGGTGGTCACGCCGCTGAATCGCGCCATGCTCAGACCGTTTGGGGCCGTGGTTTTGGCCGGCGCCGACGCGGGGCGTTGGGCCTTGGGGCGGGGGTCGCCTGCGCTGGTCTCGCCGGCGGTGGCGTCTGCTTTGGGTCTGCCCACCAAAGATGCGGCCCAGGCTTTGCAATGGCAGGCTTTGTTGCACCTGGCCCGCTTGCCGCACGGGGTTTGCCTGCATGCGAGGCACCAAGACGGTGTCGATCTCGAGTGGGCGCCCGCCCTGCAGCGCTTGCGGGCGCAAAGCGCGCCTTGGCGTGCGGCCGATGAAGCCCGGGTGGCGGTTTCCGTGTCCCCCCAGCCGTGCGGGCGGGCCGAGGTGGCCCTGCCGGGCTGGTTGCCCACGCGCTGGTCGGCCAGCCAAGTGGCCGCCTTGCGCGAATGCCCGTATCAGTTCTTTGCTCGGGTTCGTCTGGGCTTGGACGAGTCCCCCGAGCTGGACCGAGACCCCGATGCGCGCGATTGGGGGCGCTGGCTGCACGCCGTGCTCGAACGGGCGCATGCGCTCGGCGATGTCGACGCCCAGTGGGACACGGCCTGTCAGCAGGTGCTGGAGACCGAGGGCGTGCCGCCCGACGAGCGTTGGCCGTTTCTGGCTTTGCTGCAGCGCTGGGGGCCGGCGTACCAAGTCTGGTGGCAGAAGGAGGCGGCCCAAGGCCGTATGCCGGCGGCGAGCGAAGCTGCGCTGGCGGGCGAGGTGTGGGCCGACGACCCTCTGCTGGGGCGGGTGGCCTGGGTGGGTCGCGCCGACCGCATCGACGTGCTGGGCAACGCCAGCCGGCAGTTGCTCGACTTCAAAACCAGCTCGGTCGATCGCCTGCGTGATCGTGCCGCTCAAGACCCGCAGCTGCCGTTCTACGCCGCGTTGCTGGCGCATCTGGACCAGCCGGTGGCGCAGGCCGCTTACCTGGGGTACGAGCACCGAACGCGCGGCCTGAAGTTGGTGCCCAGCCGGCCTTTGCCCCATGCCGCCGAGCAGTTGCGAGATGGGTTGGCCACCGACTTGCGGCAGTTGCACGCCGGCCAGCCCTTGCCTGCTTTGGGGGAGGGTCAGGCTTGCGAGCATTGTGTTGCCCGGGGCCTGTGCCGCCGCGACGACTGGAGCGCCCCATGAGCGCGGAGCTCGCTTACCGCATCGACGGGCGCACGGTGCCTGTGGAGGACTTCTACGCGCTGGCCTGCGACCCCGCCCGGTCGGTGGTCGTCGAGGCCTGCGCCGGCGCTGGCAAGACCTGGATGCTGGTGTCGCGGCTGTTGCGCGCGTTGGTGGATGGGGTCCCCCCCGAGCACATCGTGGCCATCACCTTCACCCGCAAGGCCGCGGCAGAGATGCGGCAGCGCCTGTCGTCCTTGCTCGATCAACTGGCCGATGCGGCGCTGCCCGAGCGCGAGCAAGCGTTGCGCGAGCGGGGCGTGCCCCTGACTCGGTTGGCCGAGCAAGCGGCCGAGTTGCCCGCGCTGGCCCAGCGCTTGCGGGCGGCCAGCGACGGGGTGGCCATCCACACTTTCCACGCCTGGTTCGCCCAGTTGCTGCGGTCGGCACCCGCGTCGACCCTGGACGCCCTGGGCCTGTCGCCAGAGATGCAACTCTTGGACGACGACAGCTTGCTGCAACGCCCGCTGTGGCGCCGATTCCATGGGGCGCTGACGGCCGATGAGACGCTGCAGCGCGATTACCTCCGCCTGGCCCATCGCCTGGGGCGCGCGGCGTTGGACGGTTGGCTGGCCGCGGCCTGGCAGCGACGCGCGGAGATCCAGCGGGCGGGGCCGGCTTGGCTGGATGCCGTGCCCGCGCCGGAGCCACTGCGCGACGGGCAGGACGCGGCCGAACTGGTCGATGCCCTGCACGGCGAGTTGATCGATTTGGCCCGGGAGCTCGGCCGTCAACAGGGCAGCAAGGCCCAAAGAGCCGGCAGCAACTTGGAGCAAGCTTTGGGGCGGCCCAGCGCCGTCGAGCGCTTCCAGGCTGCGTGGTCCGCGTTGTTCACCAAAACGGGCACGCCCTTGCACTTGGGCGCTTGCGACGTGCACCGGCCGATGTGCGAACGGCTGGTGAACATCCAGCAAGCCCGCGACCAGCAGGACGCACGGCGCGACCACCAAGCGATGTGCCGCTTGAGCACGGCCTTGTTGTCCGCTTGGCGCCAGCTCAAGCGCGAGCGTGGGCTGGTGGACATGGCCGACCTCGAGCAGGGCGCATGCGCGCTGCTGGCACAAACCGACGCGGCGGCTTGGTTGCAACAGCGGCTGGACTTGCGCGTGCGCGTGCTGCTCATCGACGAGTTTCAAGACACGAGCCCCGTGCAGTGGCAGGCCCTGTCGGGCTGGCTGTCCAGCTACGTCGGTGCCAGCGCCGCCTCGCCTGCGGTGTTCTTGGTGGGCGACCCGAAACAAAGCATCTACCGCTTCCGCCGGGCCGAGCCGAAAGTGTTTGCCCAGGCGCAGCACTTTGTGGTGCAGGGCTTGGGTGGGGCCTTGCTGGATTGCGACCACACCCGCCGCAATGGGCCGGCCGTTCGGCATCTGGTGAATGCCTGCTTTCATGCTCTTGAGCACGCAGGGCAGTACACAGGCTTTCGAACGCACACGGGGCCGGACGACCGGCCCGCATGGGCCGGCGTCTGGGCCTTGGACGCCCCGACCGCGCAGGTGCAGTCCCAGGTGGGCGAGGCCGGGCCCCAAGCCCATGAGGCCGACGAGGCTGACGAGGCCAACCAGGCTGATGAGGCTGACGTTTGGCGCCCCAGCTTGACCGAGCCGCGTCGCGAGGCGGAGGTGGCGAAGCGCCAGCCTGAGGTGGATCGGGTGGCAACCTTGCTGGCGCAGTTGATCGCCGACGGCGCAGCCGCCAGCAGCATCATGGTGCTGGCGCGCAAGCGCGAGGGGCTGGACCTGCTGGCGGCGACCTTGCGTCGGCAGGGCATCCCCTTCGAAGCCACCGAGGCGCAAGCGCTGCTGGCCGTGCCGGCGGTGGCCGATTTGGTGGCCGTGTTGGACGCGCTGGCCTCGCCTTCGCAACACCTGTCGCTGGCCCAGGCGCTGCGCAGCGCGCTGTTTGACGCCACGTCGGACGACTTGCTGGCCCTGGCCGATGCGGCACAGGCCGCGCCACCCAGGAATTGGGTGCAAGCCCTGTGCAACGCCGATTGGTCCGCACACCCCGCTTTGGCCCGGGCTCAGGGCTTGTGGCGGTCTTGGCGGGTCGACGGCCTGAGCACGCCCCCGCTCGAGACCCTGCACCGCGTGCTGCACGAAACCGATTTCCGCGCCCGTCTGAGCGCTCGTTTGCCGGCGTGCGAGGCCCAGGGGCAACTGGCGGCGGTGGATGCCTTGCTGTCGCAAGCGTTGGCACTGCGGTCGGGTCAGTTTTGGTCGCTTTATGGCTTCGTGCGCGCACTGCGCGAACGCAACGCCAGCTGGCAGCGCCCTCTGGTGGGGCAGGGGGTGCGCCTGCTCACGGTGCATGGCGCCAAGGGCTTGGAGGCCGATACCGTGGTCTTGCTCGATGCGGACCCAGCACCGTCCCCGTCGCAGCGTCTCACCGTGCTGGTGGATTGGCCGGTGGAGCGACCGCAGCCCCGGCGTGTGGCCTTCGTGGCCAGCGAGGCCTCGCCGCCGCCGCTGTTGGCGCCGTTGATGACCGAGGAGTTGGCCCAGCGTGCCCGCGAAGAGCGCAACGCGTTGTACGTGGCGCTGACCCGGGCGCGCCACCGGTTGATCGTCAGCCGCACGCGGTACACACGTCGCGCTGAGGGCAGTTGGTGGCAGGCTTTGGGCATGGACGATGCGCCCGCTTGGCCCTGGTCAGAGCGGCCCGCAACGGTTGGGTCTGCGACGCCCCACGCCGTTTGGCGCTTGCCCGCATGGTGTCCACCCACCATCGCGGGCGTCGCCGACGTCCAAACCGCAGCGCAAGACCCCGATGCCGCGGCCCTGGGTCAAGCTTTGCACCGGGTGCTGGAATGGCTGACCCAACCGACGACGCGCCACGAAGCCCCCGAACGCGGGCCCGCGTGCGCGGCGGCCGCCCAGATGCATGGGCTGGACGCCGACGCCGCTCGCCGACTTGCGCAGGCGGTGGACGCCGTGCTGGACAGCGACTGCTTGCGCCCATTCCTGGGGACCGAGCCGCTGCTGTGGGCCGGCAACGAGGTGGCGCTGTGGCACGAGGGCCGCGACCAGCGTCTGGATCGTCTCGTTCAGCGCCCAGCCCAAGGCGCCGAACCTGCGACATGGTGGGTGCTGGACTACAAGCTGTCGCTCGATCCCCTGAGCCAGCCCCAGTACGTTGAACAGATGGCGCGCTACGTGGAGGCGGTGCAAGCGCTGCAGCCTGATGCGCCCGTTCGGGGAGCCTTCATCAGCGCGGATGGCCGTCTGCATCCAGCGGTCTAGAATACCGGGCTTGGTCGTCGGGGTGTAGCGCAGTCTGGTAGCGCATCTGCTTTGGGAGCAGAGGGTCGGAGGTTCGAATCCTCTCGCCCCGACCAACCGCCCAACCTTTGCCATTTCTGGCCCCTGCACGAGGACCCACAAGGTCCTCGTTTTGCATTTCAGGGCCTCGAATGATCAGCGTTTACCCCAGTACGAGGATGGCATGGCCCTTTTGCACCTGACCGACGAACAAGTCGCCACCTGGAGCCGCGAGCAGAAAGACCGCTGGTGGCTGGAGAACGTTTACCGCGGCGACATGGCCCAGCTGACGCTGCGCTCTGCACTGACGGGCTTCTTGCTGGGAGGCATCTTGTCGGCGACGGGCCTGTACATCGGGGCCAAAACCGGCATCGGCGTTGGCGTCGGATTGACCTCGGTGATCTTGGCCTTCGCCTTGTTCCGTGCACTGGCCAACAGCGGCATGGTCAAAGACTTCACCATCCTGGAAAACAACTGCACGCAGTCGATCGCGACCGCCTCGGGCTATGTCGTCAATCCGTTGTATTCGAGTTTGGCGGCGGTGATGGTGGTGACCGGCACCATCATCCCCTGGTGGCAGTTGATGATCTGGCTGTTCGTGGTGTCCTTGATCGGCGTGATGCTGGCTTTCCCGTTGAAGCGCAAGTTCATCAACGACGACCAAGCGCCTTTCCCCGAGGGACGGGCCTGCGGCGTCGTGCTCGACTCGCTCTACAACGGTGATGCGGGCGACGGGATGTTCAAGGCCCGCTTGCTGGGTTGGGTCGCGGCCGGGGCTGCCGTGTACCAGGCGTTGGTGAGCACCGGCTGGATGAAGCTGATCCAATTCAAGGTCTTGATGCTCGACCAATGGGCGGGCGTCAAGCAGGCGTGGCACTTCCGGGAGCGCCTGGACGAGTACTACTACATGTGGGCGATCAAGGCCGATGGCTGGATCCCCACCATTTTGGGCACCGATGTGCGTCAGTTGGGGTTCCGTCTGACCCTGGATGTCGCCATGATCGGCGTTGGTGGGTTGATGGGCATCGCCGTGGCCACCAGTTGTTTGGTGGGCGCTATCGTGAACTTCGGTGTGTTGGCGCCGTTGATGATCCAAATGGGCGACATCGTGCCTCGCACGGCCGCAGACGGCAGCGTCATCCCCATCAACCGCTCCGAAATCGTCAACCAATGGTCGCTCTGGTGGGGCGTCACGATGATGGTGGTGGGAGCGCTGGTCGGTCTGATTGCCAAGCCTGAAATATTCAAAGGCATCTTCAAACGGGGCGCCAAGAAGGTTCAGGCAGGCACCGACGTCCTTGCGCACATCGAAGTGCCCCTGTGGGTCAGTTATGTGGGCGTACCCGTCACCAGCTTGCTTGGCGCTTGGGTCACACACGTGTTTTTCGGCGTTCCGTTTTGGATTGCGTTGGTGTCGCTGCCCCTGATCTTCGTGCTCACGATCATCGGCACCAACTCGGTCGCGCTGACCTCTTGGGTGCCGACGGGCTCGATGGCCAAAATCACGCAATTCACCATGGGCGCGATCGACCGCGCCAACCCCGCGAGCAACTTGTTGCCCGCGGCCATGACGTCAGAGATCGCCAGCAACACCGCCCACCTGCTGTCCGACATCAAACCGGGCTACATGCTGGGCGGAAAGCCCCGGCATCAAGCCATCGGTCACGTCATTGGCAACGTGGCCGGCATCGCCTGCTGCGTGCCTTTGTTCTTCCTGCTGTTCCTCCCGACCGACAGCCAGGGCGTGCGCAGCACCGCCACCATCTTCACCGACCAGTTCGCCATGCCTGCTGCGTTGCAATGGAAGGGTGTGGCCGATCTGATTGCCAATGGCCTGTCCAAGCTGCCGGCGTCGGCCATCATCAGCATGATCGTGGCCGCCATCGTGGCGGTGGTGATCGAGTTGTTGCGAGTGAAGTTCAAAGGCAAGTTCGGCCTGTCGGCCGTTGCCATTGGCCTGGGTGTGGTGCTCCCGCCCGAGTACACCTTCACGATGTGGGTGGGTGCTTTGTTGTTCTGGCTGATGGCTCGCAAGCACAAGGCCAAAGGGACCCCAGGCCATCGCGTTTGGGTGGAAGGTTTGGAGCCGATTTGCGCAGGCCTCATCGCCGGAGCGGCCCTGATGGGCATCGGCAACGCGGTGTTGAACGTGCTCTTGGCCTGACAATTGAACCCGGACTACCGACCGGTGGTCCGGTTCTCCGTTTGACAGGCTGGCGGTAGCTCAACTGGATAGAGCAGCTGCCTTCTAAGCAGCAGGTCGGGGGTTCGAGTCCCTCCCGCCGGGCCACCGTCAACGCATCGCCGCCATCATCGCTTGCTGGCTCTCAGGTCGAGGACAGACTTGGGAGCCTGCCGGCTTGGTCGGGGCGGTCCGCATTCGACGAAGTTTTGACCCCGTGGGCCCCGGCCGGGACTAGACTGCGGCGGTCGTGGTCATGGATGGTGCCGCTTCCCATGGTTCTCAAACAGGTCAAGCATTGGATGAAGCTGCGCAGCAACGCTGCCCTTTGGAAACCCCTTATGGAATGGGTCGCCAAGCGCGGCGGGCAGTTCCAGCTTGAAGAAGAGGCGGGCGCCGAGGGCTTCAGCATCGTGGAGCCTGCCAACCCCTTGGGGTCTTTGTTGGTGGAGTGGGGAACGCCCCAGCGAGACTATGTGCAGGGCGCTGAGCTGCGCTTGCGTTGGGAGTTGAAGCTCAATCCCGATTTGCAGGTGATGGTGCTGGAGCGAAGCCTGATGGACCGCTTGGAAGGCTTGGTGTTCGAGGCGTACACCGACACGCTGCAAACCCGTGTGGACACCGACATCCCGGAGGAGATGCGTTGGCTGGTCATGTTCCCTCGGCTAGAACAGTGGTCGGGCAAAGTGGTGAAGGCGCGCTTCGGCGCCTTGGGGGCCACGGCCGAGATGATCGAGGCTTGGCTGTCCGGTGGGCTCTCGGATGTGCTGACGCTGGCCAGCCAGGATGTGATTCCGTCTGGACATCCGTTCGTGATGTTGACGCAGCGAGGCAATTTGTACTTGCGCCTGCAAATGCCAGAGCCGGATCTCGCGGTTTTGCAGGCAGTGCTCAAGGTGGCGGAAGTCGCGGCCAAGGAGGCTCAGTCGCTGAGCAAGCGGGTGACCGAGCCGGTCTGGGTCAACCCATCGACGCTGTTTCCACCGACGGCACCTCCGAGCCAAACGGGCCGTTGATCAAAGCCCGTGGTTGGTGCCGTCGCTGCCCATCGCGCGCGTCAAAAGCGGGGCGCTGAAGCGATCGGAGAGCAGGCCGGCGAAGGCGGTGACATGGTGTCGCAGATAGACGCCACGCTTGAAGGCCACCCGCGCCACATTGCGCCCAAAGAGATGGCCCAACGGCCGTGCCACGAGGTCGGCTTGTGGGCTTTCGTCGCGCATGGCCATCTCGGCCACCAGGCCCACGCCGAAGCCTGCGCGAACGTAGGTCTTGATCACATCGGCATCGATGGCTTCGAGCACGACACGCGGGCTCAGGTTCCGAGCGGCAAAGGCGCGGTCGATGCGCGTACGACCGGTGAAGGCCGGGTGGTAGCTGATCAGCGGGTGCTCGGCCAAGTGTGCGAGGTCGAGGGTGTCCATGTCGGCCAGTGGGTGGTCCCGGGGCATCACGGCCACATGCTGCCACTCGTACCAGGGCAGTGAGATCAGCTCATCGAACTCGTCCAGGGATTCGGTCGCCAGCCCCATGACGGCGGCTTCCTCCAGGACCATTTGCGCCACTTGTCGCGGGTTGCCTTGGTGCAGGCTGATTTGCAGCTTCGGGAACTGCCGACGCAACTGCCCCAGAGGAGCGGGCAGGACGTAGCGCGCCTGGGTGTGCGTGGTGGCGATGGACAGGGTGCCATCGTCTTGCCGGGAGTACTCTTCGCCGATGCGACGCAGATTGGCCACTTCCCGCAAGATCAGGTCGATGCTGCGCAGGACGAGCTGGCCGGGCTCGGTGATGCGACGCAAGCGTTTGCCGTGGCGCGAAAAGATGTCCACGCCGAGTTCTTCTTCCAACTCCAAGATGGCTTTGGACACGCCAGGTTGCGACGTGTGCAGGGCCTTGGCCGTTTCGGTCAGGTTCAGGCCTCGGCGGGCGGCTTCCGCCACGAAGCGGAACTGTTGCAGGTTCATGACCCTGACCCTTCCACAGCAGCCAGGCAAACCTGGGCCATGGCGTCCACCATGCCGGGTTGTTGCCCCAAGGCGGCGTGCAGCGTGATGTGCAGGCCCCATCGTGCGCGCGCCTCGTCGAGCAGCGGCGGAACGTCACGCAACACGTGGCCGCTGCCCCCCAAGAACAAGGGGAATACCTCCACGTCGCGCGCGCCCGTGGTCGCTATGTCGGCCAGGCAGGTTGGCAGGTCGGGAGGCATCAATTCCAGGAAGGCCAGTTTCACGGTCCAGTCGGGCCGCGACCGCGCCAAGCGGTCGGCCAATTGTTCGAAGGGCGCTGCCCACGCGGGGTTGCGCGCGCCGTGGGCCAGGAGCACGAGGGCTCGTTTCATCGGTACCTCACCAGCCAAGCAAAAGCCGTCATGGACAAGCCGAGGTAAAGCAAGCTCGGGGCTGCCGCCACGGCCCAGGGCGTCCAGTTCTGCAGCAGACCCACATGGCCCAGCAGGTTGTTGAGCAGCACGAAACTGATCCCGAGCATGATGCCGCCGAACACCCTCGCACTGATACCGCCGCCACGGGCGTGCAGGTAGGCGAATGGCAGCGCCAGCGCCATCATCACGAAGCAGGCGAAGGGGTAGAGCGCTTTGCGCCAGAACTGGATTTCGTAGCGCTGGGCAGACTGCTCTTGCGCGGCCAGGTGTCGGGTGTAGGTGAACAGCTCGGCCGTGGACATGTCGGTGGCGCGCAAGAGAGCGGCTGACACGACATTGCGGGTGAGCCGGCTTTGCCATGTCAGCAAAGGCAGGCGCTCGTCGGTCACGGGCTGCGCCGCGTCGGCCACGGGCCATCGCTGCCGGCGCACGTCCTGCAGCAGCCATTGGCCCTCGGTGCTCACGTGCCCGCTGGCGGCTTCCCAGCGCTCCAGCAGGCGGTTTTGCGCGTCGAACTCGAACACCCGAACGCGCTCCACGCGGCCATCCAAGGTGGCACCGGCCACGCTCACGGTGTAGAGCCTCTCGCTGCCGTCGCTCAGTTGTTGGCGATCTTTCAGCCACGCGCCCCCCGCCCTCTGCAAGAGCCCTTGGCTGCCAGCGGCTCGCAGCCGTTGTCCCCATTGGTCGGCCATCGGCGCCAACCAGTCTCCCGTCAGGAAAGTGAGGGCGGCAAAGGCAGCCGCCAATGCGCTGAGCAGGCTCAACGCCCGACCAGGGCCCAAACCGCCCGTCCGCAAGATGGTGAATTCGCTGGACTGCGCCAGGCGGGCGAGGGCCATCGTTGTGCCGATGAGCACCGCGATGGGGAACACCTCGTAGAACTGACTTGGGAGGTCAGTCACCGCCAGCAGGGCCGCGCGAGCTGCACTCGCACCCTCGCGAAGTCGCTCCAGTTCTTCCACAAAGCCGATGAAGAAGAACAAGGCCATGAAGGCCAATGCCACGAACATCACCGTGCCAACGATGTCTCGGTACAGCAAGCGGCGCACGGTCTTCAAGTGGTCGCCCTCCGCCATGGCCGCATGAGCCGGATCGCCTCGTCTCGCCAAGCCATCAAGGTCAAACCCAAGAGGAAGGCCGGACCGTGCAACACCAACAATGCGCTGCTGACGTCCAGCCTGCCTCGCCCGACCCAACTCTGAGACAAGTTGATGAGGTTGTAGTACACGACGAACGTCAGCAGGGCAACGAGCAAGCCCCAGCTGTTGGGCCGGCGCGGGTTGGTCGCGGCCAAGCCCAGGCCCAGCAGCGCTAAATTGACCGTGCCGAGCACCATCCCCAGGCGCCAGGTCAACTCGCCCCGGTGACGTGGCAGCTCAGACTGCCAGAGCGTCCAGGTGTCGGTGGCCTTGGGGGGCAATTCGTCAAGGCTGCGTGCGACCTGCCGGTCGGCCAGCACCCGATAACGCTCGAAGCGAGCCAGTGTGCTGACGGCGCTGCCTGGGGTGCTGTCGGTGCGTTGCCCTTGCTCCAGCACCAGGTATCGGTCGCCCTCGTCCCAGACGATCTGCCCACCGGCTGCCGTGGTCACCGCTTCGCTG
>NZ_JAPZSY010000144.1 GCF_027532025.1 Inhella sp.
TGACGGTTTCGGTCGCCTTGTAGATGAGCACAAAGCCCAGGGCGATCAGTCCGTAGATGCAGCCTTGGGCCACCCCGGAGAGCACGATCTGAAGGATGGCCATCGGTCCTCGTCGGCGCGGGTCGGAGGCCCCATGCCGCCGCCCAGTCGCAAGCCGGAGTCTGTCCCAGGGGGCGAGACCTCGGGGAGCAGGTTTTCCTTCATCGGGCTCACCCTGAGGGGAAGCCCTAGGCTCAGAAAGGGCTTGACCCGAGGGCGGCGCTCAGACGTCCCAGTTGGGGGTGCTGCGCAGCACTTCTTCGAGGGTGGTCTGCCCCTCGGACACCTTGCGCACTCCCGCCAGCCGCAAACTGCGAAGGCCCTGTTGGGTGGCCGTGCGGCGCAGCGCGGCCAGGTTGGTTTCGGTGATCAGTTGCTGCCTCAGGGTTTCGTCCAGCGTCAGCAATTCGTACAGGCCGGCCCGACCGCGGTAGCCGGTGTGGCGGCACTCCAGGCAGCCCACCGGCTTGTAGGCGTTGCGCACGGTGTTCACACGCCAAGGTTTGGCGGCTTCGGTGAGCAACTCGGGGGTGACGCGGTCGTCGGGTTGTTTGCAGTGGGGGCACAGGGTGCGCACCAGGCGCTGTGCGAGCACGCCAATGAGGGTGGCGCCGATGAGGTAGCGAGGCACGCCCAAATCGACCAAGCGGGTGACGGCCGACACGGCGTCGTTGGTGTGCAGCGTGGAGAACACCAAATGCCCGGTAAGCGCGGCTTGCACCGCCATCTCGGCGGTTTCCAGGTCGCGGATTTCGCCCACCATGATGATGTCGGGGTCTTGGCGCATCAGCGCGCGCACGCCCTCGGCGAAGCCGAACTCCAGCTGCTGCTGCACCTGGGTTTGGTTGAAGGCCGGCTCGATCATTTCGATCGGGTCTTCGATGGTGCAGACGTTGACCTCCTCTGTGGCCAGGCGCTTGAGCGTGCTGTACAGCGTGGTGGTCTTG
This sequence comes from Inhella sp., assembly GCF_027532025.1. Lineage (GTDB taxonomy): Bacteria > Pseudomonadota > Gammaproteobacteria > Burkholderiales > Burkholderiaceae_C > Inhella. The sequence goes on from NZ_JAPZSY010000144.1 coordinate 987, forward strand.
CCCGAGCCGGTGGGGCCGGTGACCAGCACGATGCCGTTGGGCTGGGCCATGAGTTGCTGCCAGCGCTCGACATCGTGGCGGTTGAAGCCCAACTGGTCGAGGGTCTTGACCGCGTTGTCGGGGTCAAAGATGCGCATCACCAGCTTTTCGCCGAAGGCCGTGGGCAGGGTGGCCAGCCGCATTTCCACCTCTTCGCCGGCGGGGTTGCGGGTTTTGATGCGGCCATCCAGCGGGCGGCGACGTTCCACGACGTCCATGCGGCCCAGCAGCTTGATGCGCGCCACCATGGCGGCCATCACCGGCGCTGGCAGTTGGTACACCGGGTGGAGCACCCCGTCGATGCGGAAGCGGATGACGCCCATCTCGCGCCGGGGCTCCAGGTGGATGTCGCTGGCGCGCTGGTCGAAGGCGTATTGCCACAGCCAGTCCACCACCTGCACCACGCCCTGGTCGTTGGCGTCGAGCTGCTTGTTGCTCTTGCCCAGCTCCACCAACTGCTCGAAGCTGGCCTGCGACCCACTTTCGCTGCTTTTGGCCGCCGCCTTGACCGACTTGGCCAGGGTGAAAAACTCGGTGATGTAGCGGTTGATGTCGAGCGGGCTGGACACCACCAGCTTCACCGTCTTGCGGCTGTGCCCCTCGATTTGAGCCACCCAGGCGACGTCAAGAGGCTCGCAGGTGGCGATGGTGACGTCGGTCAGGCCCATGGCCACGGGCAGGCAACGGTGCTTTTCGGCGTAAGCGCCGCTCATCACCTCGGCCACACGGCCGACGTCGACCTTGAGCGGGTCGATGCGCAGATAAGGCAGCTTGACGTGGCCGGCCAGCCACTCCGTCAGCAACTCGATGTCCAGCGGCTTGCCATCGGCTTGCCGAACCAAACCCGCGCGCCCCAGCCGGACGATGGGGTGCAAGCTGCTGTCGCCCGCGCCGAAGCGGGCTTCGGTGGCCTTCGCGGTGTCGGCGCTGACCAAGCCTTCGGCCTGCATGGCGCGCAGCAACTCGCGCCACTCCAGCCGGTGCGGGACGGCGGGGGCAGGCTTGGGGGAGCGATGGGACGAGGAGGGCATGCGCTTCGTGCTCAAACCGCCTTCAGGCCGCGCAGCCAGGGCTGCGCCTTCAACCCAAGGGCGCTGTCCATGTTAGTGGCGCGCCTTTTCAGTTCGGGGCCATCCGGCAGCGGGGTTTCCCGGGTGGCCACCACCACGGTGTTGCCCTCTTTGGTGGCCGCCAAGCGCCATACGCGGTCAGCACCAAAGGCCTGCGCCATGCGCGCACAGCTGTCGGCAAAGCTGGCGCGGCGGCCGAAAAGGTTGACGGCCATGGCGCCACCGGGGGCGAGCAAAGCGCGGCAGGCGGCGTAGAAGTCGGCGTCGTCCAGCACGGGGGCCGCGGCCTCGTGGTCGTACAGGTCCACGTGCAGCATGTCCACGGAGCCGTGGTTCGCCGGGTCGCGGGCCCAGGCGCCGGCGTCTTGCAGCACCACCTCCAGGCCATCGCCGTTGGGCGGCAACGCGAAGTACTGGCGGCAGGCGGCCAGCACGCCGGGGTGGATCTCGACCGCCGTCGTGGGCCGGCCCAGCACCTGGTGGCAGAACTTGGTCAGCGCGCTGGCGCCCAAGCCGAGTTGCACGCAGCGCCCGGTTCGCCACGTGGACGGCGCTTGCCACAGCAGCGGGGCCATCATGCGTTGCACGTAGCTCAGCTCCAGCGCCAGCGGCTTGCTCACGCGCATGGAACCTTGCACCCAGATCGAATCCAGATGCAGTGAGCGCACGCCCATGAACTCGGAAACGGTGACATCGGGCAGGTCGTCGGTGGCCATGCAGAGCTCTTTCGATCGGGGCGCGGACTCTAGCGCGCCCCGCCCATCACAGCCAGGGCCGCAGGGCGCGGGCCCACTCGGCGCCCTTGTCAGCTGGCGAGCGGCTGCCATGGGCGGGGCTCGTGGACGGCAGGCGCAGCAGCACGCGGCCCGGCAACAAGGCGCTCGCTTGCCGGTGCGCCGCGGCGCCGTTGCAAGCGATGGCCCGCAGGTCCGGAAGCCGCGCCACGAGCGAGGGCAGGTCGCTGGGTTCGGCCGCTCGGATGTCGGCGTCCAGGCTGCCGGAGCGTTCGCAGGCGGCCACCGCGTCCCACAGGGCGATGCGGTGCTCGACCAGCGCCTGCAGGCGCTCGAGGTAGGGGCGCTGGGGCAGGTCCGGCAGGTTCAGGAGCAAGGCGATCGCCGGCCAAAAGGTGTTGCGCGGGTGGGCGTAGTACTGCTGAGCCTGCAGGCTGGCAGCGCCGGGGAAGCTGCCCAGGATCAACAAGCGCGCGTCGGCCCGCCACACCGGGGCCAAGCCGCTCAGCCGCACGGAAGCAGAGACGCGAGCTTGGGCAGCACGCGGCGGGCGTTGGCGCTGGTGAAGGCGGCAGTCTCGGCCAAGGACCAACCGCGCAGCTCGGCCAAGGTGTGGGCGATGCGCGGCAACTCGGCCGGTTCGTTGCGCCCACTGCCCTGCCCTGCGGCCCGCGCCACTGCCGTGCGGTACAGCCACTGCGGCGGGATGTCGGGCGCGTCGGTCTCCAGCACCAGGCTCTCGGCCGGCAGGGTGGCGGCCAGGCGGCGCAAGTTCAGCGCGCGCTCGAAGGTCAAGGCGCCGCCAAAGCCCAAGGCGAAGCCCAAGTCAGCAAAGCCTTGTGCCTGCTGGGCGCTGCCGTTGAAGGCGTGGGCGATACCGCCCGTGCGCAAGTCGACGCGGCGAAGGCCGCCCAAGAGTTGATCGGCGCTGCGGCGCACGTGCAGGATCACGGGCAAGCCGTGGCGCTTGGCCAGCTTCAACTGCGCCAAGTAGAAGTGCTGCTGGCGCTCCGCGTCCAGGCCCGGCACGAAGAAGTCCAGGCCGATCTCGCCCACGGCGACAAGCAGCGGGTCGCCTTGGGCGTTGGCAAGCGCGGCGTCCAGCAAGACCAAGTCGTCGTCGGTGGCCTTGGGCGTGAACAGCGGGTGGATGCCCAAGGCATAGGGCTGGCCTGCGGCCCGGCACATGGTCTGGGTGACGGGCCAATCGCGGGCTTGCACGGTGGGCACCACGACGGTGCGGACGCCCGCGGCCTGGGCGCGGGCCAACACGGCGTCGCGGTCGGCGGCGAACTCAGGGGCGTCCCAGTGGCAGTGGGTGTCGATCCACATGCGAATCGGCGCCCCGGCCCGTGCTCAGCGAAACACCACCGTCCGCTTGCCGTTCAACAGCACCCGGTGCTCGGCGTGCCATTGGATGGCACGGGCCAGGGCCAGGCATTCGGTGTCGCGGCCTACGGCGGCGAGTTGCTCGGGGCCGTAGGAGTGGTCGATGCGGCTGACCTCTTGCTCAATGATCGGGCCCTCGTCGAGGTCGCCGGTCACGTAATGCGCCGTGGCGCCGATGAGCTTGACGCCGCGCTCGAAGGCCTGGTGGTAGGGCCGCGCGCCCTTGAAGCTGGGCAGGAAGCTGTGGTGGATGTTGATGGCGCGGCCGGCGAGCTTTTCGCACAGGGCGGGCGAAAGGATTTGCATGTAGCGCGCCAGCACCACGAGGTCGACCTGCTGCTCGTCGATCAGCTCGATGAGCTTGCGCTCTTGGGCGGCCTTCTGCTCGGGCGTGGCGTTGAGCAGCGGGAAGTGGTGGAAGGCGATGTTGTGACTGGCCGCGAGTTGGTAGAAGTCGCGGTGGTTGCTGGCGATGGCCACCACCTCGATGGGCAGGTGCTGCGTGGCCACGCGGAACAGGATGTCGTTCAAGCAATGCCCGAACTTGCTGACCAGGATGAGCACGCGGGCCTTGCGCGTGGCGTCCACCAGCTCCCAGTCCATGCCGCGCTGCGCCGCCAGCGGCGCGAAGGCCTCGCGCAGCGCATCCAGGCCGGACGGGCTTTCAAACGCGATGCGCATGAAGAAGCGCCGCGTGTCGGCGTCGCCGTGCTGGGCGCTGCTCAGGATGTTGCCTTGGTGTGCCAGCAGCACGCCGGTGACGGCGTGGACGATGCCCGGGCCGTCGGGGCAGCTGAGCTTGAGGATGTAGGAAGGGGTGCTCATTGCAGGCGTCCGCCTTTCAGCAGCCAGCGCTGTTCGCAGCGGGCGGCCAGGTCTTGGTCGTGGGTGACGAGCACGAAGGCCGTGCCTTGCTCGCGGGCGGCTTCCAGCATCAGGGCGAACACGCCGTCGGCCGTCTCGCGGTCGAGGTTACCCGTGGGCTCATCGGCCAACACGCAGGCCGGCTTCGTGACCAGCGCACGCGCGATGGCCACGCGCTGGCGCTCGCCGCCGCTCAGCTCGGCCGGGCGGTGCAGCACGCGCTCGCCCAGGCCCACGCGGGCCAGCATCGCCCGGGCCTGGGCCTGAGCTTCGGGCACGGGCACGCGGCGGATGCGCAGGGGCATGGCCACGTTGTCCAGCGCCGAGAACTCGGGCAGCAGGTGGTGGAACTGGTAGACGAAGCCCAGGTGCTGGTTGCGCCAGGCGCCGAGTTCGGTTTGCCCCAGCTGCGCCAGGTCTTTCCCCTTGAGCAGCACGCGGCCGGCGGTGGGCACTTCCAGGCCGCCGAGCAGGTGCAGCAAGGTGCTCTTGCCCGAGCCGCTGGCGCCGACGATGGCGACGGTTTGGCCCCGGGCAACGGCGAAGTCCAGGTCCTTCAGCACTTGCACGTCCAGCGGGCCTTCCACAAAGCGCTGCCCCAGGCCGAGGGCTTGCAAAACAAGGTCACTCATAGCGCAGGGCCTGGGCGGGTTGCACGCGGGCGGCGCGCCAGCTCGGGTACAGGGTCATCAGGAGGGACAGCGTCAGCGAAACCAGGGCAATCGGGACCACGTCGCCCATTTGCGGGTCGCTGGGCATGCGGTTGATCAGGTAGATGTTGGCCGGCAGGAACTTGGCGCCCAGCAGGTGCTCGATGGCGGGCACGATGACGTCCACGTTGAAGGCCACCAGCAGGCCCAGGCCCACGCCCACGGCGGTGCCGATGACCCCGGCGAACGCGCCCTGCAGCACGAAGATGCCTTGGATGCTGCGCGGCGTGGCGCCCAGGGTGCGCAGGATGGCGATGTCGCTCTGCTTGTCGGTCACCACCATCACCAGGGTGCTGACCAGGTTGAAAGCGGCCACGGCCACGATGAGCGTGAGGATGATGCCCATCATGCGTTTCTCCACCTGCACGGCGGCGAACCAGGTGGGGTTGGCGCGGGTCCAGTCGCGCAGGCGCCAGTCGGGGCCCACCTGCTGCTGCAGCGCGTCGCCAACCGAGCGGGCTTGGTGCAGGTCGGCCAAACGCAGCTGCACGCCGCTGGGGCCGCCGGTGCGGAAGAACAGGGCCGCGTCGTCGATGTGCATCATCACGAGCCCGGCGTCGTACTCGTAATGGCCGGCTTGGAAGATGCCGGCCACCGTGAAGGTGCGCGAACGCGGCATCAAGCCGGCGGGGGTGACGTTGCCGCCCGGCGCCAGCAGGGTGACCGAGTCGCCCGCCTGCAGGGCCAGTTGCCGCGCCAGTTCTTGGCCGACGAGGATGCGCCAGGACTTGGGCGCCAGCTCGCTCAAGCCCGGCGCCTTTTGCGCCATGGGGGTGACCGTGGGTTCCAGCGCAGGATCGACGCCGCGCACCATCACGCCGCGCATGTCCTCGCCCCGCGCCAGCAGGGCCTGGCTGCCCACGAACGGGGCAGCGCCGGTCACGCGAGCATCGCGCTGGGCCACCGCCGCCAAGGCTGCCCAGTCTTGCGCCGGGCCGCCGTCGTAGCGCGTCACTTCCACATGCGCGATGGCGCTGAGCATGGCATCGCGCACCTCCTTTTGGAAGCCGTTCATCACCGACAGCACGATGATCAGCGCGGCCACCCCCAGCGCGATGCCCACCATGGACACGCCTGAGATGAAGGAGATGAAGGCGTTGCGGCGCCCGCCACGGCCAGCGCGCAGGTAGCGCCAGCCGATTTGCAGTTCGTAGGGGAGGTTCATGTGGGGCGGGATTCTGCCCGCGCCGTCTGCACCACCGCGGCGCTCAATGCCCGTGTTTCGCGGGGGCAGCCCCCAGCGCGCGCACCGGGGCTTGCAGGTTCAGCGTCTCACGCTGGCCGTCTTGACGCTCGATGACCAAACTCACGGGCACGGTGTCACCCGGTTTCAGCGCTTGCTTCAAACCGATCAGCATGAGGTGATAGCCGCCCGGCTTGAGCGCCACAGCCTGCCCGGCGGGCAGGGCCAACGCAGGAATCTGGCGCATCTTCATCACGTCGCCGACCATGGCCATTTCGTGGATTTCAACGACACCCGCGACTGGCGACGTGGCCGACACGAGCTTGCCTCCCTGAGCTGAGGTCAGTTGCACGAACAGGCCCGTGGCCTTTTGCTGGGCCACGGTGCCGCGCACCCAAGGGTCGGTGGCGGTGGTTTGGGCGTGGGCAGTCGCGGCGATCAGCCCGAGGGCGAAGGCAATGGCTTTCATGGGGAGCATTCCAAGTTCAGAAGGGAGAGGGATCACAGGTCAAAGCGCAACTCGGCCACCCAAGTGCGCGCGGGGTAAGGATGGAAGTTCCAGTAAACCTCATTGTTGAGGTTGTCCACGCCCAGCGCTGCGCTCCAGGTTTTGTTGACCTTGACGCGAACGCGGGCGTCCAGCACCAAGAACGGGCTGGCGCCTTGGTAGCGGGCGCCGTTGGGGTCGGTGTTGTCCAGGCTGTTGAACTGCTGGCCGCCGTAGCGCAGGCCCAGGGTGGTGCTCAGCGCATCAATCCAGCGGTAGCTGGCCACGGCGTTGGCGCGCCAACGCGGCACGCGCGGCTGCCACTTGCCCACCGAGGCCGGGAATTTGGCGTTGGCGGTGATGACCGAGTCGGCGAAGGTGACGCTGGCGCTCAGGTCCAGGCCCCGGACCACGGCGTCGTTCAGCGCCGCGGCCAGCTCCACGCCCCAGGTGCGGATGCGGTCGACGTTCTGGATGTTGGTGACGTTAGGAGTGACGGTGGTGTTGGTCTGGCTGTAGAGCGCATCGCGCGTGGCCTCGTGGAACACGGTGGCGCGGAGCGTGCCCACCGACAGCTTCCAGTCGGCACTGAGGTCGGTGGTTTGCGAGCGCTCGGGCTTGAGATTGGGGTCGCCATTGGTCAGCGCCCCTGTGCTGGCGTTCACACCACCTTGAAAAAGCTCGCTGACGGTGGGGAATCGCACCGCGCGGCCGGTGGACAGGCGCAGCGTGCCTTCGTCGCTGAAGGCCCAGCCAATCGCGAACTTGGGCGACAGCGCGCTGATTTTGCGCGCGGGATGTTGGAACACCGCTGCGCCGTTGGCGGTGAGGCCGCGACTGGCCGACCAGTTTTCGCCCCGGATGCCGAACACGGCCTGCCAGTGATCGCCCAGGGCCACCGCGTCTTGCCACCACAAACTGTTGAGTGCCGTATTGCCCTCGAAGCGCGACACGGGGGATCCGCTTGGCATGCCCGCCGTCCATTCGGCGATGGTGCTCACGGCGTTTCGCAGCTGGGCCGCTTCGCGCTGAACACCGAACTCGATGACGTGGTCGGGCAAGCCGCGCCAGGTGCCACGTGCAGCCAAGGTGTTCCAGCCGGTGCCGTTCTGGTCGGTCAGGCGGCCGGCGTTCGGGTTGAAGGCGGCACCGGTGGTAGGCGCCCAGGCGCGCACCTGGTCTTGGCGGTAGTCGTAGCGGCTGGCGGCCAATTGCCAGTCGAAGTTGCCGCCGGTGGCTTGGCGCAGGGCCAGGCCGTGCATCACGTGCTGCAAGCTCTCGCGGGTTTGGCCGAAGTCGGCAGCCGTCAAGGTGTAACCCTTGCCGTCCAGGCTCACGGCTCGGCTGCCACTGCTCGGTAGGTTCGCCGGGTTGAGCTCGATCCGGGTGCCGGAGGCGTCGCTCAGCCAGCCTTCGCTACGGCGGGCCACCGTGTTTTCCCACAAGCCAAGGGTGTAGCTGGCCTTCAGCCCCGGCGCCACCTGCCAGGCCAGCTTGACCTTGGCGTGATCTTGCTGGGTGTCGGCATGGTTGGTGGTGCCGATCAGCAGCCAGGGCTGGTTGAAACGGTTCAGCTCGGCCACCGCGCCGGTTGCCACGGTGGCGCCGGTGGCGGGGTTGGCCGTAGACGGCGTGCGGGTGGCGTAGACCAGCGGGTGGCTTTGGCTGTCTTGGCGGCTGACGTTGAACCACCAGCTCCAGTCGCCCCACTTGTCGCCCAGAGAAACGCTGCCTTGCTTCGTCTTCGGCGTGTCGTCGGTGCGGTACAGCGTGTAGTGCTGCTGCGCATAGGTGAGCTTGCCGTGCGCTTCGAACTGTTCGGGCATGCGGGTGATGTAGTCGACCACCGCGCCGACGCTGTTGCCCGGGTAGGCGGCGCTGAAGGGGCCGTAGAGCACGTCCACGCGGGCGATCTCTTCGGGCGTGACCAGGCCCCATCGCGGGGTGAAGCTGGCGCCGTTGCCCAGGAGGTTGCTCAGCAAGATGCCGTCGGCATAAATCAGCGAGCGGGCGCTGTTGCCCGTGCCGCTGGCGCGCGTGGACAGCACGGCGTGGTCGTAGTCGCCGATGTAGCGCTTGCGAACCAACAGGCTGGGGAAATACTTCAAGGCGTCGGCGCTGTCGGTGGCGTTGATGACGCGGTCGATGCGTTCGGCTTTGATGCCTTCGATCGTCGTGGGCAGGGTGGTGGGCAAGGTCGTGACACGACCGCCTGCAACCGTGACCTTGCCGAGTTTTTCAACGCGGGTGTCATCGGCAGGCAGTTCGCCATTGGGAGCGGCCTCTTGGGCCAGGGCCGCCACGGCGGAGGCACACAGGGTCAACGCAAACGCGGCGCGCAAGGGATGATGAAGATTCATGAGATTTCCAACAAGAAAGGGATTGGGGGAGGACTCAAGCCCGCGGCGGGGGGAGTACTTCCAGCAGAAGGACGGCAGCCAAGAAGGCGGCCATCAAGGGCACCAAGGCGCACAGCGCTATCGCGGCAGTCAAAACGGGCCAGCGCCAGCGCACATCGACCCAAGCCGCGGGACGCAACAGCACGGGCCCGCCTGCAGAGCGGCGGCGCCACCACATGGCCCAGCCGGTGACTGTGGAGACCACCACGCCTAAGCCAAACACGGCCAACAGCGCCTGGTTCCAGAGGCCAAACTCGCCCCGATGAAAGGGGATGCCGATGGCCGTGGCCTTGCTGAAGGCAGTTTGGTCGGCCCAAGTGCTGCGCCAGAGCACGCGGCCGCTTTGTGCATGCAAGGCCAGTTCCACGCGGGCCCAGGGCCGATCGCGGTCCGGTGTGCCGATGCGCCAAACGCCCGAAGCCCCGCGCGGCGGCGCAATCTGCAAGCGCTGTGACGGGGCCTCGCGTCGTGCCTGGGCCCAGACGGCGTCCCAGCCGAGGACGGGGGCACCGGCCTGCACAGGCTCGCTGCGCAGCTCTTTGGGCATGCGCGGCGGCGCTTGGCCTGTGGCGTCGCGCAGCGCGCGAATCTGCGTGCCGGCGGTTTGGCTCCAGGTCAGCCCCGTCAAGACGATCACCAGGCTCAAGCCCGCCAACGCCACACCCACACCAAGGTGCCAGCGTCGGGCACGGCCCAGGGCAGGCCTGAGGACACTGCCCAGCACCGGCCAGGCCAGCGCGACGCCGGTCACGAGCATCACCAGCAAGCAGGTGGCCGCCCACTCGATGGCCCAGCGCCAAGCCTCGCTTTGCAGCAGGCGCGAGTGCAGGTTTTTGGCCCAGTGGCCGAAGCGCTCGGACTCAGCCTGAACGCCCAGCACGGCGCCAGTGCCCGGGTCGACGAAGACGTCGACCGGGCCGCCTCCCGGGCTGTGCGCGTGCTCGCCGCCAGTGGGTCGGTGGTGGGCGGCAAAGCGCACGCGCAGGCTTTCGCCAGGCACCGCGGGCGGCGTCACGTGCTGCAGCACGGTGCCCTCTGGAGCAGCGCGCTGCGCTGCCGCCACCAAGCCCTCCAGGGGCTGCCAGGGGCCGGGAGACACGGCATCCAAGTGGCCATGCTGCCAAGCTTCGACCTGCGGGGTTGGCACGTAAACCAAGCCGGTCAAAGCAGCCACGATCAAAAAGGGCGAGGCCAGAAGGGCGGCCCAACCGTGCAGGCGCCACAGCGCCGCGCGCGACGCGGCACGGCCGCTCGCCAAGACAGTCGTCGACAAAGGAAGCTCCCAGAGCGAACCCCGAGCCCCCTGGAGGCCTCGGGTCGCGGTGGCGGGAGAACCCGGGCGCGGTGGCGCCCGGTGTTCGCTCAGATCAGGTCAGAGCGACGGGGGCGGGCCTCGGGGGCTGGCGCTGCACCAAACCGCCAGCCGGTAGGGCGCCTGCTCGAACAGGGGCGGCACATCCGCCAAAGGCGCTGGCAAACAAGCGCACGCCGTGGGGCTGGGAGCTGGCAACAAATGGGCCTGGAGGGGGCAGAAATCGCACACATCGGCCAGGGCCAAGGCGTTGCCAGGTTCTCCATCCTGCCCCACCTGCACCCACCGGGTGCCTTGTGCCGTGCACACCTCGACCCAGCCCGCCTGCCCCGGCCCAGCCTGCGCGCCCACCCACGCACGCGCCATCGAAGGCATCAGGGCCGTGGCCAGAACGGCCACGAGGGCCAGCCAGACCAGGGGTCGACGGTGCAGGTGCAGGACGTTCATATGAGGGGGGTGCGAGTGTAGCTCGGGCACCTCAGTCCCCCCCAGGTTGGGGAGCCTTCACGTCTTCCGCGCCGCGCCGAAAAACATCATCCTCTCGGGGTGGCTGAGGAGCGGCTCGGCGCATACAGACATCGCGGCATCCAGCCGCAACAAGCCGCATCGGGCCGACCGAGCGGTCGGGTTTCGACATCAAGGAGAAGAACGTGGGCATCTGGTTGGATCAGTTGGAGCGTGAAAGCCTGGAGAGCCGGGCCCTGACGCAGCAGCAACTCCGCGACCGGCACAACCTGCGCACCGCGCTGGAAGAAGCTCACGATGCCGTCGTCCTCCGGGCCGGAGAAGACACCGTCTTGCTGCTGCTCGACGTGCACCTCAAGCCCGAGCCCAACGGCGCGTCGGCGCCCCTGGTGGAAGGCCAAGAGCTGACCTACAACGAGCTCGTCCGCATGGGCTTGCCCGTCTACGCCTTGCGCGACGGCCAGGCCTGCGTGCTGCTGCGCGGCGCCAGCAACGAAGCCGTCAAGACCCTGCTGGCGCGTCTGACGCGCCGCGTCAGCGACCACACGCAAGGCCGCTTTGGCATCCTGTTTGGTGCAGCCCGCGCCAGTGAAGCCCGCCGCAGCTGCAGCGACTGGATGACCCTGGCCGATCTGCGCTTTCAAGCCCGTCAATCGCGCTTGGCGGCCACCGCCAGCGTGGCCAGCAGCGTTTTGGCCCGCCGCGCCGAACGGCGCCGGACGGGGCAGCGCTGAGGCTGCCAGCGCCTCAAAGCAAAACACCCGGCAAGCCGGGTGTTTCTTCTTTCAGTGAGTACGCCGAGGCGTCAGGTGCGACGACGGCGCAGACCAGCACCCAAAAGCGCCAAACCAGCCAGCGCCAAGGCGCCGGGCTCAGGCACCACGCCCGGGTCGATGGAGATGCCGCCGATGCGCACGTCTGCGATCGCCAGCGCCGAGTCAAAAGCCGTGTCGGTCCAGTTGGTCACACCAGCGCGCAGCGAGTAGCTGCCGGCAGTGGCCACGGTGAACTCGGCCTTGACCCAACCCGTGTGGCCGCAACCCGAGGAATAGCATCGGCCGCTGTCACCCGCCAAACCAGAAAACGCCGTACCGCTGAAGATGGATACGCTGGCGGGATCCAGAGACACCGAGGGGGCCGGCATACCGAACCCAGGAACCGTGTTGCCGCCCGGCGTGGTCCGCGCAGTGAACAACAATGTCTCGCTACCACCCAAGGCCACGAGTTGGGCCCAGGCGTAATCGGCGAAGCCCGCGCCGTCCGACGTGATGTAGTTGAGGTAGAAGGAAAGAATGTCGCCAGCCTTCGCGGTGAAGGCGTCCGAGGTCACGGTCGAGCCGTCGGTAGCCGACGAGTTGTCCACCGAGCTCAAGCGACCTACTCCGTTGATGCCACCGGTGGTGGTCACGTACACAAAGGCTCGGTCGCCCGGTGCAAGGCTGATGTTGCCGTCGGCGGTCGACGAGGAGCCAGCGCCGCCCACCGAAGTCCAGCCGGTGGTCAAGGGGGCAGCCATCGACACGCCGGTCAAGGCGGCCAAGGCAATCGAGGTCAGATGCTTTTTCACGAGTCGCGTCATCAGAGTGGAAAACCCTGACAAAGCAATACTTGAGCCATCCAAAAAAATCATTGAAATTCAATGACTTGGGTAGCGTTCGGTGCGCCAATCACCGAAAACTGACAGATCTTCCGACACCGTGGAGCGAGGGAGCGCCCCCAACCTAAGAACCTCTACCAACGACACGAAGCGTTTCGCTTCGCCGGCGCCCGAGTACCCCAAGGCTGTCCGACAGATGATGACCCTGGTCCGTGGGGAGCGCCGGGCGATGGACGTCCATCGTTCAACCATCGGACTTGTAGGCGGACGATGGCCCTTGGCCGGTGCAGGTGCAAGGCTGACCAGGAGTCCAGCAACGAGGCGCGCCATGCGCACTCAGCGTTTACCGGTCAGCTTCAATGCGCACTCTCCCAACTTTTGCCGAACCCCACCTCGGCCAGCAGCGGCACCTTCAACGCCGCCACGCCCGCCATCAGGCGCGGCACCTCGTCCTGGACCCAAACCACCTCGTCTTGCGGCACTTCGAACACCAGCTCGTCGTGCACCTGCATGACGATGCGCGTGGCCAGGCCTTGGGTGTCCAGCGCTTGCTGCACCGCCAGCATGGCCAGCTTGATGAGGTCGGCCGCAGTGCCCTGCATGGGCGCGTTGATCGCTTGGCGCTCGGCGCCGGCGCGGCGTGGGCCGTTGCCGCTGTTGATCTCGGGCAGCCACAGGCGACGACCGAACACGGTTTCGACATAGCCCTTGGCCTTGGCCCGGGCGCGGGTGTCGTCCATGTAGCGGCGCACGCCCTGGAAGCGGGCGAAGTACTGGTCGATGTAGTCCTTGGCCGCCTTGGGGTCGATGCCCAACTGGCTGGCCAGGCCAAACGCCCCCATGCCGTAGATGAGGCCGAAGTTGATGGCTTTGGCCGCCCGGCGTTGCTCGCCGGTCACCTCGGCCAGCGCCGTGCCGAACACCTGGCTGGCGGTGGCTTTGTGGATGTCCTCGCCGCTGGCGAAGGCGGCCAGCATGGCCGGGTCTTCGCTGAGGTGGGCCATGATGCGCAGCTCGATCTGCGAGTAGTCGGCGCTGGCGATGACGTGCCCTGGCGGCGCCACGAAAGCCTCGCGGATGCGGCGGCCCTCGGGCGTGCGAACCGGGATGTTTTGCAAGTTGGGGTCATTGCTGCTCAGGCGACCTGTGACCGCCACGGCCTGGGCGTAGTGCGTGTGCACACGGCCGGTGTGGGGGTTGACCATCAGCGGCAGCTTGTCGGTGTAGGTGCCCTTGAGCTTGGCCAGGCTGCGGTGCTCCAAGATCTTGGCCGGCAGCGGGAAGTCTTGCGCCAACTCGGTCAGCACCTCTTCGTCGGTGCTGGGTGCGCCGGTGGCGGTCTTTTTCTTGACGGGCAAGCCCAGCTTGCCGAACAGGATCTCGCCGATCTGCTTGGGGCTGCCCATGTTGAAGGGCTGCCCGGCGATGGCGTAGACCTCCTGCTCCAGCGCCAGCAAGCGCTGGCCCAGCTCGTGGCTTTGCTGCTGCAGCATGGCGCCGTCGATGAGCACGCCGTGCCGCTCGATGCGCGCCAGCAGGGCCGAGGTGGGCATCTCGATCTGCTCGTACACGAAGCGCAGCTTGTCATCGGCCGCCAAGCGCTCGTGCAGGCGTTGGTGGACGCCCAGGCACATCTCGCTGTCTTCGCACGAATACTCGGCGGCGCGCGCCACGTCCACCTGGGCGAAGGGAATTTGGTTGACGCCCTTGCCGCACAAGTCTTCGTAGCTCAAGCCCTTGCGGCCCAGCTCGCGATCGGCCAGCGCCTCCAGGCTGTGGCTCTTGTGGGCTTCGAGCACGTAGCTTTCGAGCATGGTGTCGTGCGCGTAGCCCTGCACGGCGATGCCGTGGTTGGCGAACACATGGGTGTCGTACTTGACGTGCTGACCGAGCTTGGGCCGCTGCGCGTCTTCCAGCCAGGGCTTGAGGCGGCTCAGCACCTCGTCGAGCGGCAGCTGCTCGGGTGCGTCCATGCCGGCGTGGCGCAGGGGGATGTAGCAGGCCTCGATCACAAAGCCCCCAGTCTCCGCTGCCGCTTCGCCACCCCCCAAGGGGGCGCGGTCGGCTAGGGGCGGCCCGTCGCCGACCGGCACGCGCACGGCAAAGCTCAGGCCGACGATGCGAGCGTCCATGTTCGAGAGCGAATCCGTCTCGGTGTCCAGCGCCACCAGCGGGGCGGCTTGCAAGCGCGCCACCCAAGCGTCGAAGCGCTCCCAGGTGGTGATGGTTTCGTAGCGCTTGTCTTGCACCGGCGGGGGCGGCGGGAGCGCCTCGTTCGGGTCGGACGCCACCGGCGCACGTGGCGCCGCGCTCACGCCCTCCCCCTCCAGTTCCCGCCTCCAGGTCTTGAAGCCGTGGCGCGTGTAGAAGTCCAGCAGGCCGCCGCGGTTCACCGGCTGAAAGGCCAGCCCCTCCACCGAGGGCCAGGGCTTCAGGTGCTCGCCCAGGTCGCAATCGGTCTTCACGGTGACCAGCTGGCGTCCCATCGGCAGCCAGTCCAGGGCCTTGCGGAGGTTCTCGCCGGCCACGCCCTTGATGCTGGCGGCCGCGACGATCACTCCGTCCAGGCTGCCGTGCTCGCCGATCCACTTCGCCGCCGTCTTGGGGCCGACCTTTTCCACACCCGGCACGTTGTCCACCGCGTCGCCCATGAGGGTCAAGTAGTCGACGATGCGATTGGGCGGCACGCCGAATTTGGCCAGCACGCCCATCTCGTCCAGGCGCTCGTTGCTCATGGTGTTGAGCAGGCTCACCTTCGGCGTCACCAACTGGGCCAGGTCCTTGTCGCCCGTGCTGATGACCACCTCGTGGCCGCTGGCTTCGGCCACGCGGGCCAGGGTTCCGATGGCGTCGTCGGCCTCGATGCCGGGGACCTCCAGGATGGGCCAGCCCAGCAAGGCCACCACCTCGTGGATGAGCGGGATTTGCTCACGCAGGCCATCCGGCATGGGTGCGCGCTGGGCCTTGTACTCGGGGTACCAGGCGTCGCGGAAGGTGGGGCCCTTGGCGTCGAACACGCAAGCGGCGTGGGCGCCGGGGTAGCGGTCGCGCAGTTGCTTGAGCATGGCCACCATGCCGTGCACGGCGCCCGTGGCCTGGCCTTCCGGGCCGCGCAAGTCGGGCATGGCGTGGAAGGCGCGGTACAGGTAGCTGCTGCCGTCCACCAGCAGGACCAAAGGGCTGTGTTGTTCGCTCATGAGGCCATTGTCGGGGGGTGCTCCCTAAAATCGGGGGCATGACGCGCCGCCTTGCCGGCCCGGCGGCCCGGAGCGCGGCCGCCCTGGCCCTCACCCCCTTGCTGACTCTGGCCCAGCCTGCTCCGCCCGATGTGCGCCAACTGACCCCGCCTGTGCCAGCCTCGGCCCCTGACAGCCACCCCGCACCCGCCGCGCCCCAACGGCGGTGCGTGGCGGGCTGTGCCGGTGAAGTGACCCGACTGCGAGTGACGGAAGGCCCGCTGAACGTCGTGGAAGAAACGCTGAACAACCGGGGCGAGGTGGTCAAGGTGGTGGTGAAGCCCAAGTCCGGCGCGCCGGCTTACGAAATCTTGGTGGGCCCCGACCGCCAACGCGCCACCGATGCCGCGCACCGCAGCGGCTACGTGGCCGAACCCCAAGGCGGCGCCCGCCGCGAGGGGCAGGCCGTCTGGCCCTTGGTGCGCTTCTGATGGCCGTTTTCACCCCTGTCACCGAAGCCGATGCCCAAGGCCTGCTGCGCACGCTGGGCCTGGGGTCGCTGCACAGCTTGGCGGGCATCGCCGCCGGCATCGAGAACAGCAATTTCTTCGTGGACGCAGAGGGTGGGCGTTACGTGCTCACGGTGTTCGAGCGACTGACCCACGCCCAACTGCCCTTCTACCTGGGCCTGATGCAGCACCTGGCGCGCAAAGGCCTGCCGGTGCCCGCGCCCATGGCCGACGCCAGCGGCAACACGCTGTTCACCCTGCACGGCAAACCGACGGCCTTGGTCAGCCGCTTGCGCGGCCACCACCAACTGGCGCCCGACGTCATGCATTGCGAACAGCTGGGCCAAACCCTGGCGCGCATGCACCGCGCCGTGGCCGACTTCCCGCTGCGGCAGCCCAACCTGCGCGGCCTGGCCTGGCGCCAAGCCACGGCCCAGGTGCTGCTGCCCAAGCTGAGCGCCGACGAGGCCGAGTTGCTGCGCGATGAAATGCGTTTCCAACTGGAGCTGGCCGCCAGCAGCAGCCACCAAGAGCTGCCGAGCGGCGCCGTGCATGCCGACCTGTTCCGCGACAACGCCTTGTTCGACGGCCTGCCGGGTCGTGAGCAGCTCAGCGGCGTGTTCGACTTCTACTTCGCGGGCGTCGACACCTTGTTGTTCGACCTGGCGGTGTGCCTGAACGATTGGTGCATCGACCTGCCCACCGGCCGCCTCATCGAGCCGCGTGCCGCCGCCTTGGTGGCTGCTTACCAAGCCGAGCGCCCTTTGAGCCCCACCGAGCACCGCCTGTTGCCTGGCTTGCTGCGCGCCGCCGCCCTGCGCTTTTGGCTCAGCCGGCTGGACGACTGGCACCGCCCGCGCTCGGCCGAGATGCTCACCCCCCACGATCCGCGCCATTTCGAGCGCGTGCTGCGCGACCGCCGGGCCCAGCCCTGGCACGCGCAGTGATCACCCCGCCCCCGCCCCGCATGCGCCTGACCCTGCATCACGTTCCCGCCGCCCAAGGCCTGCGCTGGATGGCGCAAGGCTGGACGGTGTTCCGCCGCGCGCCCCTGGCGTTTTCGGCCCTGTTGGCGCTGTACTTGGTGGCCATGCTCGTGGCCACTCTGTTGCCTGTGCTGGGGCCCATCCTCGCCCTGGGCGGCCTGCCGCTGCTGTCCCTCGTCTACATGCTCCACACCCACCAAGCCTTGCAGGGGCGGCCCCTGGGCTTCGGGCTGTGGCTGCAGCCGTTCAAGCTCAGCGCGGAACGCACGCGGGCGCAGCTGAGCCTGGGTGCGCTGTACGTGACGGGCACCGTGGGCATCATGCTGCTGGGGCATTGGGTGGACGGCGGGGCGATGGCGCATCTGGAAGAAGCGCTCACCGCCATCGCACCCAACGCGCCCGATGCCGCCGAACAGACCCAGCACCTGATGGTGGCCGCGTTGGGCAACGACCGCCTGCTGCTGGGCGTGCTGATCCGCTTGATGGGGGCGGTACTGCTGTCGGTCCCGTTCTGGCATGCCCCCGCGCTGGTCCACTGGGGCGGTCAGGGGGCGCTGCAGGCGTTGTTCTCCAGCACCGTGGGGCTGTGGCGCAACCGGGCCGCCTTCGTGCTCAACGGCCTGGCGTGGCTGGGGGTGCTCTTGGCCGTGAGCTTGGTGCTGGGCGTGGTGAGCGGCCTGCTCGGCACGCCGGCCCTGCTGCAGATGCTGGTGATGCCGGTGATGCTGTTCATGGCCAGCGTGTTTTACGCGGGGCTGTACTTCATGTTCGTGGACAGCTTCCGCTTCATGGCGGAGCCCCCCGCCGCCACGCCCGCGGCATGACCTTGCCGGGCGAAGCCCCGGCGCGTTGGCGACGCCGTTGCACCCGCTGCCTGCGGGCGCGTTGTCTCTGTCACTGCGTGCCCCGTCCCGCGCTCGCCCACCCCACCGAGGTGGTGATCCTTCAGCACCCGCTGGAACAGGGCGAGGTCAAGGGCACGGCCAGGCTGTTGACCTTGAGCCTGGCGACCTGCCAACTTCACGTGGGCGAGGACTTTGCCCCCCTGCCCAACCCCGAGGGCCGGGTCGAAGCCCTGCTTTACCCCGGCGACAGCGCCACGCCCTTGCCCGAAGGCACGCCGCCCGGGCGCCTGCGGCTCTACGTGCTGGACGGCACCTGGCGCAAGAGCCGACTGCTGCTCCACCGCAACCCCTGGCTGCAGGCCCTGCCCCGCTGGCCCTTGGGGACGGTGCCGCCCACGCGATACCGAGTTCGCCGGGCGCAATCGGCCCACCAACTGTCCACGCTGGAGGCTGTGGCCTACGCGCTGCCGGCGCCCGCGCCGGTGGGCGCGCTGCTGGCGGTACTGGAGGGCTTGATGGCCGCCACCGAGGCGGCCACCGGCTGCGAGCGACGCGGCCCGTGACCTGCGGCGCTCAGGGGCCCGAGGCCGGGGAAGGGGGCGGCTCCACGCCCGCGGTCATCGCTTCGAAGTCCTTGTCGTTCGTCAACGCCCGCTGGGCCATTCGCCTCTGCAAGTAGGCGTCCCTGATGAAGGTGTAGCGGTCGAGCGCGATGCTGTCGATGGTTCGCTCGGCCGCCAAGAAGGCCGAGCGCTGGCGGGTCAGATCCAGCCCGGTCAGGGCGGCTCGAGCGGCCTTGCCATCGACGAAGTTGCTCCCCGTGGCCACCATGTTGACCGGCAGCGCCACGCTGTCGCGTACGGTGGAAGGCCCGAGCAAAGGCAGCACCATGTAAGGGCCCGCTGCAAAGCCCCAAACGCCCAGGGTCTGACCGAAGTCTTGCGAGCTCTTGGCGAGCCCCATGTGCCGCCCCACGTCGAACAAGCCCCCCAGGCCCAGGGTGCTGTTGACGACGAACCTCGCGCCTTGCTCGATGCCCCGATCGAACTGGGCCTGCAAGCCCCAGTTCACCGCCGACCAAGCGTCTTGCAGGTTGCCAAAGAAGTGGCCCACCGAATCCCGGACGGGCTCCGGCACGGCACGGACATAGGCTTGCGCCACCGGCTTGACCACCGCGCGGTCCACCGAGTCGTTGAAGGCAAACACCTTGCGGTTGGCCGATTCCCAGGGATCGTGCGCGGCCGCGTCCAGGCCCTCTGGGGACGCTGGCGCAACGCTTGCACATCCGCCGAGGCCGGCCAGCAGCGCCCCGGCCACCCAGAGGCGGGCGATGGGGGGTACGGCGTTTCGTGGTCGGTCAGGGTCGTGCATGGGTTCGTCCTTCTTTTGAAAAAGGGGGCTCGCCTTGAGGCGCCAAGCAGGCGCCTGTGGGGCTCGATCAAGTGGCGGAGGCCTTGGCCGCGGCGTCGAAGAGTTGCCGCAACGAAACGGTCAAATGGTCAAAGACTTGGCGCATCCGAGGGCTGCGACGCAGGTCGTCGTGGGCGCACAACCAAACCGACACCGGCTGAGCGACCAGTTCGGGGAACACCCGCACGAGAGAGGGGCGGTCGACGGCAAACACGGCCAACAGGCCGGCGAACCCGAGGCCAGCTTCCACCGCCTGCAGTTGCGCGATGCCCGACATCGAACGGAACCGGAAGTCGGCCCGCTGCAGGGAATAGCCCGCCGCGGCCGCCATCTCGATGGGGCGCTCCACGCCGATGTCGCCGATGTAGCGCCCCTTGAGGTCGTGCGGCGTGTAGCCCTGGGGCAAGGCGTCGACGAGCGCCCTGCTCCCGTACAGCCCCAACTCGGTTTGACCGACGGAGACGGCAATGACGTCGTCTTGCTCGGGGCGGAAGAAACGAATGGCGATATCCGCCTCGCGGCGAAGCAGGTTTTGAACGGCGTCGGAGGCCTGAACCTCGACCTGCAGCATGGGCCAAGCGTTGAGCAACGGCGCCAGCAGGCGCGGCAGCACGAGCGCGCCCAGCGCTTCGCTGGTGGTGATGCGCACCGTGCCCGCCACCTCCTCCTCGCCCGCCCACAGCGCTTGTTCAAAGCGCCCCACGCTGTCCAGCAGGGGCTGCAGCCGTGCCATCAAAAAGGCCGCCCGCTCGGTCGGTCGCATCTTGCCGGGCAGGCGGTCGAACAGCGTTTCGCCCACCAGGGCTTCCAACTCGCGGATGTGCCGCCCCAACGTGGGCTGCGTCAGCCCAAGCGACTCGGCAGCTGCGGTGAGCGTTTGGGTTTCACACACCGCGATGAATGAACGCAGCAAGTTCCAGTCGTCCAGTCGCACCCCAGTGGACAGCGCGTTGTTGAGCGGCATGGGATTCGAGCCCCGATTGAGACGGTTCAGCGGCAGTCGCTGCCACGGCGTCGCCGGTGTCGCTCGTGGCGAGGTGCCGACTTGTTGCGGATGCTAACGACAAGACCGGCTTCAGAGGCCATGCAAAAACGCATGCCATGCATGCAGGCGCAGGGGTTGGCGCTGCCCCACTGCCTCCCGATACTCCCGGCCCAACACGGTCGATCGGCCCGTTCCACCCCTTCCCTCCCACCCTTCAAGCCGCAGGCATGCCATGAAACCCACCCCAACCGCCCAGGACGACCACGCCATGCCACGAGGCCTGCTGCTGGTGGCTGGGCTGATCCTGCTGGTGCAAGGCTTGAGCATCTTTGCCCCCATGGCGGTGCTCGGCAATGCCATCCAATGGCCCGACAGCCTGGACTTCCCGCCCTCAAAGATGTTGCCGCTGTTGCGGGAGGAATTGGCCAGCGTGCGGCTGGGCTACGGGCTGTACCTCGGGTACTCGCTGCTCTTTCTCGTCACCGGGGTGGTGACGGTTCGCCTGGTGGCCCGGCCCGGGCCCTTAGGCACGATGGCCTTGATCGCCATCGGTGCGGCGGCGGTCTCGGCGCTCGCCCGGGCGATCGGCATCCTGCGCTGGCTGACCGGCAGTGTGAGCCTCTCAGAAGCCCATGCCGCCCCCGGCCTGTCCGCCGAGGGCCGGGCCGCGATCGAGGCCATGCAGGCCGCGCTGAACGCCTGGGGCGGCGCCATCGGAGAGTCGCTGGGGGTCGCGGCCTTTGCCTCGATCTGGGCCATCGCCACGGGCCTGCTGATCCTGCGCAACCGCCAGTGGCCCGCCTGGGCGGGGCTGACGGGGGTGCTGGCCGGCGTGCTGGTCGCCCTGCCGGCGCTGGAGCTGTTCGGCATCGCACCGCCCGTTTCCATCGTGGTGTCCACCACCGGCATCCAACTTTGGTTCATGGCGATGGGGCTGCTGTTCTTCTGGCGCGCCTTGCGCCGTACCGCGTGAGGGCGGCGGCCGTGTCGTTCCAGCGACTCGAAGTTCAGTCCTTCGGTGGCCCTGACGTCATCCAGTGGGTGCAGGACGAGACGCTGCCCGAGCCGGGCGCGGGTGAGGTGCGCATCCGGGTCGAGGCCTCGAGCTTGGTCTTCACCGACATGCTCATCCGCCGCAACCTCTACCCGGTGTTGAAGCTGACCCTGCCCCTGACCCTGGGCTACGACTTCGTCGGTCGAATCGACCGCATCGGAGCCGGGGTCACGCGGTGGCGCGTGGGCGACCGCGTGGCCGACCTGATCCAACTCGGCGGCAACGCCACCCACCTGGTGCGTCCGGCCGCCTCGCTGGTCGCCGTGCCACAGGGCCTGGAAGCGACGCAGGTGGAGCCCCTGATCCTCAGCTACATGACCGCCTACCAAGCCCTGTTTCGCGAGGGCGGCGCGAAGGCTGGCGATGCCGTGCTGATTTGTGGCGCCAGCGGTGCGGTGGGCCTGGCGGCGCTGGACCTGTGTCGCGCCTTCGGGGTGCGGGCGGTCGGTGTCGCTTCAGCCAAGCGGGAGCAGGCCGTCACCCGCATGGGCGCTGCCTTCGTGGCGTATGACCAAATCGGGTCGAGCCTTCGGCTGGATCGCTGGTCGCGCGAATTGGGCGGCTTCGCCGTCGTTCTCGATGCCGCCCGGGGGGAGGCGCTCTCGTCGCTCATGGCGCGTCTCGCACCGGCCGGGCGCCTGGTGGTGGCGGGCTTCACCGCCGCATTGCGGGCCGGCCAAGGAGCCGGGAAATGGCGGGGCCTGATGGCCAAGCTGGGGCTCGGCTTCGACTTCGTGCGGATCAAGTCGATGTCGTCCATGCCTTTCTTGTCTCAGCGCGTCGTCTTCTACGACGTCTCGGGACAGCGGGCCGAGCACCCGGCGCACTTCCAGGACGATCTGACGATGCTGCTGTCGCTGCTGGAAGCCGGCCGCATCGCGCCCCACGTCCAGCGGGTGTTCGGTCTGGACGAAGCCGTCGAGGCGCACCGGCTGATCGAAACCGGTCAGGTCGAGGGACGGATCGTGCTCGACCTCACCCGCCCCGCCGCTCACCACCCCGAGCGACGGCGTCGACCCGGGGTGCCAGAGCATGCCGCCCTGGAAACCCAAGCGGCCGGCTGACCCCCACGCCCAGCGGCGCTGGACCTTCAACGCGTTCGCCCCAAGCCCGGGCCTTGGCGCCCGCAGGATCGATCCATGACCGACCCCCAACCCCTCCGCCCCATGCGCTGCATGCCCGGGCTTGCCCTCGTGTTGACAGCCCTTGGGCTTTTGGTCGGATGTGCCCCCGCTGGCCCACCCGCTTCGCCGGACGAGCTCAGGCGCAGCGGCTGGCAAACGCCGTCGGCCCTGGCTCCCGAAGCCCAGTTTGAGGACTACGTCGACCGGGTCACGCAGGAACTGCGAGCGCACCGGCTGCCTTTCGACCCCTCCAACGCAGAAGCCGAGCTGGCCCTGGTGGCACCCTTCCGAATGGCCGCCGATGCCACCTGCCCCAGCAGCGAGCCGCGAGGCATCGTCGTCTTGGTGCACGGGCTGTCGGACACCCCATTTGCCATGCGCGATCTCGCCAGCGTCTTCGCGCGGATGTGCTTCGAGTCACGCGCCCTGCTGCTGCCCGGGCACGGCACGCGCCCGGGCGACCTGTTGAGGGTCGACCACCGAGACTGGCTCCATCACCTGGAGGCGGCGGTGGCGCAAGCCAGGCGCGAGAGCCCGGTCGTGGTCTTGGCGGGCTTCTCGCTGGGCGCGTCCCTGGCGCTGGCCTCGGCCGCCGAATCGCCCGGCAAGGTGGACGCCGTGATCGGCGTGTCACCAGCCTATCGAATCCGCTCCAATTTCCTGGCGAGGCAAGCCGACTGGATGGCCCCCATTCGGCCTTGGCTGCTTTCGCGACCCCGCGAAGAGTTCGCGCGCTACGGCTCGATGCCCACCCAGGGCATCTCCGCCACCATGGCCGTCCTCGGCCTCATGGACGAGCGCTTGCAGCGCCACGGGCCGTTGCAGGTGCCGTGGCTGGTCGTGCAAAGCGAAGACGACGAAGTGGTGGACGTGGCCGCCAACCGGCGCCTCTTCGAAGCACGGGCCGGGCACCCCAGCAGCCTGCTGGTCAACTACTTTTCTGATGCCCCACCCAACGAACCCAGCAGCCGGGTGGCCTGGACGCCCGCGGCCAGCACCGCGCTGAGGGTGGTGGGGCTGTCCCACTTGTCCTTGCACATCTCGCCCGACAACCCACACTACGGCCTCACGGGCCACTACCGCAACTGCGGCAGCACCCCTTACCGGGAAGAAAAGGACATCGCCGCCTGCCAGCGAGCCGATCAGGTTTGGTACGGCGTGGGCGGGCAGTCACCGCCCGTGGGCCAGGCGGGCGCGCGATCCACGTTCAACCCGCACTTTCAGGCGCTCGAACGCCGCATCGGCGAGTTCCTGGGCCCCCTGCGTCATCAGGCGCAAGCGGCTGCTGCCGGGCCTGCCAACGCGCATCCGGCGTTACCTCATTGACCAGCCCCTGACGCCCGGGTTGCCCCTCCGTCCGCCCATGCAAAAACGCATGCAGTGCATGCGGCCACGGGGGTTGGTGACGGCAGGGACTGTTCAGACACTCCCTCCCGAGCGTGGATGCGACCAGCGCATCCCGGTCTTGGAATCACCCAACCCCTTTCAGAAAGTCCGTCATGCATCACTCCTCGCTCCGGTCCGCGAGCCCCTTGTCCGTCCTGGCAAACGCGTCCCGCGGCCTGCTGCTCAGCCTCGCCCTGGCTGCCGCGTCGGGCACTGCACTGGCCCAAGAGCCGCCACGCAACGTGTTGGGATTGGGCGCGATTTCCGTGCCCGACTTCGAAGGCTCCGCCGACTCGGCCGTGCGACCCTTGCTCTTGGGCCGCTTGGACCTCGGCAGCTACGGCAGCCTGCGGCTGGCAGGCGGTTCGGTGCAGTACAACGTCATGGGTCCCAAGAGCCCCTGGGCCCTGGGCCCGGTGGTGTCGATGCGTCCGGCTCGAGACGACGGGGTTGACGACGTGGTCGTGCGCAAACTGCGCAAAGTCGACGGCACCGCCGAGGCCGGCTTCTTCGTCGAGTACGGCTTCATGGACACCCTGAGCGCCGGCGACCGCCTGAGCGTGGGCCTTGAGGCCCGGGGCGGCAAGGGCACCCAAGTGACTTGGAGCGCCCGCTACCAAGGCGCCAAGATGGGCGCTTTCCAGTACAGCTTTGACCTGAGCTCGACCCACGCCAACGACAAGTACATGGACACGTACTTCTCCGTGGACGCCGACAACAGCCAGCGCAGCGGCCTGCCGATCTACAAGGCCGGCGGCGGGATGAAGAGCACCTCGCTGGGGCTGACGGGTTCGTACGACCTGAGCCGGCAATGGGCCCTGATCGGGCGCGCCAGCGTGTCGCGCCTGGCTGGCGACGCGGCCGACAGCCCCATCGTGCGGCTGCGCGGCGACAACAGCGCCAACTCCATCGGTATCGCAGTCGCCTACCGCTTCTGAAACCCCCAACACCACCGCCCATGAACTCCAGCACCCTGAACAACCCTGCGACAACAGGCACCGGTCCGTCGAGCTCGGCGCCGTCCTGGAAGCGCCGGGCCTTTGTGGGCGGTGGCGTCGCCGTTGGAGCGGCCGCGGCCGCCACCTTGTGGCGCGCGACCAGCGTCGGTTTGATCCCTCGCGACGACGCACCCTTTGAACCCTGGCAAGCCTGGGAGACGAGCCCATCGGGCGACCCCCTCTCCCTCGTGGCGGCCGCCATCTTGGCCGCCAGCCCGCACAACACGCAGCCTTGGCTGTTCCACGTCCTGGACGATCACATCGACGTTCACGCCGACCCTTACCGATCTTTGGGCGCCATGGATCCCTTTGCCAGAGAGATGTGGATCGGCATTGGGGCCGCCATCGCCAACATCGAGATCGCCGCGCTGGCGCGCGGCTTCGCGGCAACGACCGAGCTGCGGCCCGCCCCGCGTCACGACACCCTGGCCGCCCGCATCGAGCTCCGTCCCGCCAAAGGCCTGCCCAACACCCTGGCCAAGGTCATCGCCAAGCGCCGCACCCACCGCGCCCCCTACGACCCCGCAAGGCCGGTGCCGCCGGATGTCCTGAACTTCCTCTCGAAGGACGACAACGACGACGTCCGCTTGATTTGGCTGGATGCGAACACCGAGCCCGGCCGGGCGTTCGCCCAAGCCACACTGGCCGGCACGCAGCAGATCGTGAACGACGCCGACATGACCGCCGACGGGCACCACTGGTTTCGCAACCACCCCAAAGCCGTGGCCGAGCACCGCGACGGCGTCTCGGTCCCCACGGCGGGCATCCCGCCCGTGATGGCCGCCTTGTCGTCGCTGCTGCCCGCCGTCGACGGCAAGACCTCGGGCGAGTACTGGTTGGACGCGACCCGAACGCAATTGGCCAGCGCCCCCATGTACGCGCTGCTCGTGGTCCGGGATCTCCATGACCGCCGAGGCCAACTTCTGGCGGGAGCGCGCTGGCAGCGCCTCCATTTGCAACTGACGGAGATGGGGCTGTCGGCGCAACCGATGAACCAGTTGATGGAAATCGTCGATCGCGATCGCCAACTGCTGCGCCCCTCTCCGACCGCCGAGTTGCTCCAGCGCTGGGTCGGCACTGCCGGTGGCCACGCCACCTTCGCCTTCCGTCTGGGCTACGCCCCGCGATCGGTGCCCCATTCGCCAAGACGGCCCTTGCAGGCCGTCGTCAAAACGGGTGGCTTGCGCTGAGCCTCATGCCGTCCCAGGCCATGCGAGCCTCATCCCGAATCAGGGACTGATGCGCTCTGGCTCAGCCCCTTCTGCATCTGGGAGCCAATCACCCAGCGCCACCGCTCAGGCGGACTTTGTCGCCGACGCGTAGTCGCTGAGAAGCCACACGGCAAAAATCGCGACCCCGCTCGCGACGAAGAAACCCTGGGCTCCCATGACCAACGATGGAGCCAACAGGGCTGCAGCAATCAGCGTGGGACCGACGAGCATTTCCACCAATGCGTGCAATCGCATGGGGATGATCTTCACGAGGCCAAATGGCATGTCGGTCAGGACGGTCATTGCCAAGTGAACAGCTGCGAGCAGGTAGGCCAGCACGGCGGGTGCGCCCGAGAAATCGAGTAGCGTTGGCGCAGAAGCAAAGACGACTACCGTGGCGTAGTCTAGGGTGCTGTGGATCGAGGCGTTGAGCATCTTCATGGCTGCTGTTCCTTTATGGAGCGCTTGGTACAAAACTGGGCGAGGCTAAGCGCTCGCGATCACCTCACCCAGTGTTCAGACCTGTGGGGAGGCTTGAAGCGTGAACAAGAGCGCCTGCCTCGCTGCCGTTACCTCCTCCTTGGGCAGCCCGGCCTTTGCCAGCACCAGGATGCCCTGGATACCGGCGACGGCATGCAATGAAAGCGCGGACACGGCGCCGTCCGGCAGGACGCGTCCGTCGCCGTCGGCGAGGCTAAGCGCCTTAGCGAAGTGGCGCCGCAGCAGGCGTACGCCCTGGTTGAGGCGGTCGCGCACGGTTTCGTCTTGCGCCCCCATCTCGAGGGCCGTGTTGCCGATCAGGCAGCCGCGCCAACCGACCGTCCTTTCTTCTTGATCACGTGCTACGGCCAAGATCGCGTCGAGCAGCTTGGCAGCCGCTTCGTCCCGATGCTTCACGCCCTCAAGGGCTCTGGCCAGAACGTGATCGACCGCGCTGAGATAGCGGTCGAGGACGTTAAGGAACACCGCATGTTTGGAGGTGAAAGCGTTGTAGAAGCTCGCCTTGCCAAGCCCCATCGCGTCCAAGAGTTCGGGCATGTGCGTTCCTTCGTAGCCCTGCCGCCAAAACAGAGGCAGCGCACTGGCTATGACGGCGTCGGGATCGAACAGCTTGGGGCGCATGGGTGCATATTAGACCGATTGCTACAAAACGTCAATCGGTGCCACTTTCTGCGCAAACCACCAGGCAGGCACTCCAGGGGGCGACAACGCATGGGTCGTGCAGCGAACGAGCCCCACTGCCACAAGGGGCAGCCCGCGAACGAATGTCTCGGCCTGTGCCGCCTGTGGGGTCTCGAGTTCCAGCACCCCGCCAGGGCCATCGGCCCCCTCTTGCCGGCGGACGGGCCCCTCAACATCCACCTGCACTGTTTGGTGCTGGACGGGGTGTACCGCCGCGCCCCCGATGGCTCGCCGGCTTTCATCGAGGCGGCTTCGCCCACCGACGACGAGCTGCACGCGCTGCTGCAGACCGTCATCGCCCGGCTGATGAAGCTGCTCACGCGCCGGGGCGTGCTGGTGGAAGACATGGGACAGACCTGGCTGGCCGAGCCGCAAGCCGAAGGCGAAGAGGTAGTCGGACTTGCAAAATCCATTGCCACCCGAACAGGCGGTGTTGAAGTGGCGGGGGATTGGGCGGTGATCAAGTTGCCGAGCCCTGAGGCGATCCGAGCGTCGGCCGAGTCAGGGCGGCGGCATACATGGCCAGGCCAGTCAGGGCCAACAAAAGGGCCGCCAG
>NZ_JAPZSY010000082.1 GCF_027532025.1 Inhella sp.
GGGGGCGACAAGCGTCGTTGCCGGCTCCTGACGTAGCCCGCCACGCGGCGTCGCCAGCGCCTAGCCTGTCGCCCCCGGGATCTCGGCGACGGCCTGGGCTTCTGCCGCGCAGACTCCTAGCAGCCAGCTTTTGCAGGTGCGCCTGTACCCGCTGAACGCCGAGGCCAACCAGGCCGGGGCGCTGCAGGCGGTGGTGATGGACGGCATGAACGGGCGCGGCAGCTTCACCCTGGCCTACCGCGGCCACAACCTCAGCGGCGAGGCCACACGCGTGGGCCCCGAGTACCCCGGCTTCGGCGCGTTGATCGGCGCGACCTTGGGCGAGCCCCAACGCCAGGTCAGCGGCCGCCGCGGCATCGCCAACGCTGCCGGCGCGGGGACCCACGCGCAGTGCGAGTACGTGCTGACGGCTCCCGGCCAAGGGGTCGGCGCTTGCCTGTTCTCGGACGGCGCGCGCTACCAGATGCACTTCGGGCAGTAAGTACCGCACCCCCCGCAGGCGCCGCTGGCCCAGGACGGCTATCGGCGACGCATTCCACTCACCACCTCCATGCAGGAAAACAATGTCGAAGGTGACCCTGCGATTCGCAGCCTTGGCCGCTTTGTCCTTCATCGTGCCGATGGCTTGGTACATGGTCAGTCGCGCCTGGTTCGACACGGGATCTGGGTTCCTGTACGCCCTCTTCTACCCAGACTCGGCTTTGGTGTTCTTGTGGCCGGTGGCCATCTTCGTTGCCGTTGGGCACTTTGTGACACCGAAGCCAAGGTCGCTTTGGGTGACGCTGATCGCTCTGCCTGTTGTTGGATTTCTTGGCTTGTGGCCTGGCATGGTCATTGGCTTATTGATCACTTGCTCTTGGATGAACAAGTGCCTCTAGTGCGAGGTGGGCAATGAGTGGCTGTCGCCAGAGCGTGCGACCACACCAGGCCCAAGAGCCTCAGGCGCCGTCTTTCTCCACCCAGCCTCCGGCCGCTGCGCTGCGCCTCGGCCCCACGCGCCCGCCCGCCGAAAACTTGTGTCACGGGCGGGCCGGTGCGGCCAACATGGAGACCGATGGGGTCGGCATGCCGTACGCGCAGGGCTGAATCGGGCGCGTGGATCTGAGCTCATCGTTCGATCCCCCCTTTTCAACGAGGTTTGACCATGCGCCTTGCTGCACTCGCGCTCTGGCCCGCGCTCACCGTTCCAGCGTTCTTGTCCGCTCAGCCGATGGCCCCCATGCCCTCGGTCACTGCCACCGCCGCTGCGGCCCATGCGGCCGCGGCGCCTTTGCCCCGTCGCGCTGGGACGCTGGGCATCCGGCTCGACCCCCAGGCAACCGACCGCGTGAAGGTCATCGAGGTCGTGCCGGGTGCCACGGCGGCGGCGGCGGGCGTGCAGCCCGGCGACACCGTGGTGGCCGTCGCCGGGCGGGCGGTCAAGGCGCCCGACACGCTGCGGTCGGCCCTGCGCGAGGTCCAGGCCGGACAGACGCTGCGGATCGACGTGTTGCGCCAAGGCGCGCCGGTGGCCCTGAAGGTGACGCTCTCGGACCGGCGCGAAGCGGTCGAGGGCAGCACCGTCAGCTACCGCAGCGTTGAGGCGCCCAAGGGCTATCGCTTGCGCAGCATCGTGACCGTGCCGAATCGCCCTCAGCGAGCGCAAGCGGGCCGCCACCCCGCCTTGCTGTACGTGCAGGGCATCACTTGCGACTCCATCGACCGCCCCGACCGTCCGGACGCCGCCGACACCCGCATCGTGCACACGATGGCCCGGCAGGGCTTTGTGACGCTGCGCGTGGACAAAGCAGGGCTTGGTGACAGCGAGGGGCCGCCTTGCCATGAGATCGGTTTTGCCGAGGAGCTGGACGGCTATCGCGCAGCGCTGAACGCGCTGGCGACGATGCCCGAGGTGGACCCGCGCCGGATCTATGTGTTCGGCCACTCGATGGGGGGGCTGATGGCTCCGTACCTGGCCCGAGACGGCCGCGTGCGCGGCAGCATGGTGTACGGCACGCTTGCGCGCACGTGGTTCGAGTACCAGCTGGAGAACGCGCGGCGGCAGTCGGCGCTGGCGGGCAAGTCGCCCGCCGAGGTCAGCGACGACGTGCTGGGGCAGGCCAAGGAGAGCTCGATGATCCTGGTCGACAAGAAGACGCTGGGTGACGTGTGGCGCCGCTGGCCGGAGCTGCGCCAAGAGCCGGATGGGCTGATGGTGGGCGAGAACCACATCGCCACGCGCAGCATGAAGTTCTTTCACGAACTGCAGGACCTGAACCTGGCGCGCGCTTGGCAGGAGTCGTCCGGCGCGGTGCTGGCCATCTACGGCGAGTACGACTGGGTCACGGCGCTGCAGGATCACCAGTTGATCGCCGACATCGTCAACGCACGCACCCCCGGCGCCGGCTCGGTGCTCACGCTGCCGCAGGTCGATCACGGCTTCACCCGCCACGCCTCGCTGCAAGACAGCTTCCGGGCGATGGGCCAGGGGACTTGGGAGGCCGAGCTGCCCCGCAGGATGCTGGCTTGGATCGACTCGGTCGAGGCGGCTGCTCCAGCCATCCCCGCTCAGGCCGCGGCGCCGGCGCGGGTGGCGGCCACGGCCGCGTGGCAAAAGCTTCCGACGGAGCCCTACCGCGGCAAGCAAGACGACGTCTTTTTCGTCAATGAGCGGGTCGGTTGGTATGGCAACGGCGACGGCAAGGTGTTCCGCAGCACCGACGGCGGCGACACCTGGAGCCGGGTGTGGGAGCAGAAGGGCACCTTCGTGCGCGCGATCGCCTTCGTCGACGAGAAGGTGGGCGTGCTCGGCAACGTCGGCACGGGCTACTTCCCGGGCGTGACCGACACCGTGCCGGTGTACCGGACCGAAGACGGCGGCGTCACGTGGACGCCGGTGACGGCCATCGAGGGCCCGCCGGTGGTCGGGCTGTGCGCGTTCGACATCGTGCAAGTGCCGTTCATCAACGCCGGCCGCCTGGACCACCGGCCGCGCATCGTCGGCGTCGGTCGGGTGGGCGGCCCGGCCGCCTTCATTTGGTCGGACGACCTGGGCAAGACCTGGAAGCAGGGCCAACTGCCGGCCCTTGGCGCGGCGGCCTTCGATGTGAAGTTTCTCGACGACCGGCGCGGCTTCATCGCCGCGGCGACGCACGCCGACGTGTCGCAGTCCAACGCACTGATCCTGGCCACGGACGATGGCGGCGCCAGCTGGCGCGAGGTCTACCGCTCGACGCGGCCGTTCGAACTGACGTGGAAGATGAGCTTCCCCACACCGCAGGTGGGCTACACCACGGTGCAGTCGTACAACCCCGACCGGACGGCCTCCGCGCGTGTGGTGGCCAAGACCACCGACGGGGGTCGCACGTGGTCGGAGGTCGCGCTGGCGGACGAGCACGCGGTGCGGCAGTTTGGCGTCGCCTTCCTCGACGCCAACACCGGCTGGGTGGGCGCCGTGCCGCACGGCTTCGCCACCGACGATGGCGGCAAAACCTGGCACAAGGCTGGTTTCGGCAACGCGGTCAACAAAATCCGGCTCGTGCGGTCGGCCGCTGGGGTGAGCGCCTACGCCATCGGGGTCGAGGTGCACCGGTTGCGGATGCCGGCGCCCTGACCCGGCGTCGACCAGCGCTCAGACGCCGTCTTTCTCCACCCAGCCCTTGGCGCCGCTGCGCTGGGCCTCGGCCGCCCGCTGTTCGGCCCACAGGGCTTCGAGCTGCTGCCGGCCTTGCTTGGACAGGGCGATGAGCTTTTGCTCGTCGCCCATGTGCGGCACCATGGCCTCCAGCTGTTCGACGTTGTGGGCGCGGAAGGCCTGGGCCTGCTGCCAGGCGCGGTGCGGCGTGAGGCCCATCTGTTCCAGGACGGTGCGGGCGCTGACCAAGGCGCTTTCGAAGGTTTCGCGTTCGACGTGCTGCACCCCGGCGCGCTTGAGCGCCGCGTAGTGCGTGACGTTGCGCGCGCGGGCCACCAGGGTCAGTTGCGGGAAGTGCTCGCGCGCCAAGCGCGCCAGGGCCTCGCTCTGCGCCACGTCGTCCAGCGCGATGACCAGCACGCGGGCGGTCTCGGCGCCGGCGTTGCGCAGCAGGTCCAGGCGCGTGGCGTCGCCGAAGTAGGCCTCCCAGCCGAACTTGCGCACGCTCTGCACCTGCTCGGGGTCGTGGTCCAGCACCGTGGCCTTCAGGCCCTGGGCCGACAGCATGCGACCAACGATTTGCCCGTAGCGGCCGAAGCCGGCGATGACCACCGGCGCGTGGTGCGGCTCGTTCAGTTCGGGCGCGTCGTGGGCTTTGGCCGGCGCGCAACCGCTCAGGCGCGGCAGCCACCAGCGGTCCACGACCAGCAGCAGCAAGGGCGTGAGCAGCATCGACAGCGCGATGGCCGCCAGCAGCACCGAGTTGGCCTGCGCGCTCAGCACGCCCGCGCCCAGGCCGGTTTGGGCGACCACGAAGCCAAACTCGCCCCCTTGGGCCAGCAGCAGCACGAAGAAAGGCCGGTCGCCCAGGGGCAGCTTCTGCGCCCGGGCCAGGGGCCACAACACCGCCGCCTTCAGCGCCACAAAGCCCAGCACCAGCGCCGCCACCAGCCCGGGCATGGCCGCCACCGTGGCGAGGTCGATGCTCATGCCCACGGCGATGAAGAACAGGCCCAGCAGCAGGCCCTTGAAGGGCTCGAGGTCGGTTTCCAGTTCGCGGCGGTACTCGCTGCCGGCCAACAGCACGCCGGCCAGGAAGGCGCCCAGGGCCATGGACAGGCCGGCGGCGCGCATCAGGAACGCACTGGCCACCACCAGCAGCAGCGCGGCGGCGGTGAACATCTCGCTGGAGCCGGTGCGTGCGATCCAGCGCAGCGCTGGCGTCAGCAACCAGCGCCCACCCAGCACCAGCGCGGCCACCATGGCCGCGGCCTTGCCCACCTGCCAGGCCCAGTGCCCGTCGCCGCCACCCGCGGGCGACACCGCCAGCAGCGGCACCAGCGCGAGGATGGGGATGGCCGCGATGTCTTGCAGCAGCATGACGGCCAGCACCTGCTGCCCGCCGGGGGTGGGCATCAGATTGCGCTCGGCCATCACCCCCAGGCCGATGGCGGTGGACGACATGGCCAGCGCCAACCCGCCCACCAGCGCCAGGCGCCAGTCCAGGCCCGCCGCCACGCCCACGGCCATCAGCAAGCCGGTGGACACCAACACCTGCAGCCCGCCGGTGCCGAAGATCGGACGGCGCATGGCCCACAGCCGGCGGGGCTCCAACTCCAGGCCCACCAAAAACAGCATGAGCACCACGCCGAACTCGGCCACGTGCAGCACCGATTGCGGATCGGCCACCAGGGCCAGGGCGCCCGGGCCGATGGCCACGCCGGCCACGAGGTAGCCCAGGATGGCGCCCAGCCCCAGGCGTTTGGCCAAGGGCACGGCCAACACGGCGGCGCTCAGGAACACGAGGGCCGCACTGAGCCAGTCGGACTCGGGGTGCGCCATCACAGACCCCCTTCCAGCGGTCGCTCACCCGCCACCTCGGCCGGCAGGGCCCAGGGCGTGTCGTCCAGTCCCTCGGGGTGGCGGCGCAAGCGGGCCAGCAGTTCGGCCACGTGAGCGTCCAGCGCGGCAGGGGCTGCTTGGTGGGCATGAAAGAACACCGAGGGCGGCAGCCAGCGCATGCGCGTCAGGGTCGCGGTTTGCCGGTAGGGCGGCAGGAAAGGCTCGAAGGGGTGAGCCTCGGCCGGCGCGCTAGGCATGGCGCGGTAGCTCTCTTCGGCGCCGCCGGCGCTGGCGCACAGCCACAGGTCCTTGCCCGCCAAGGCGGTGCCGCCCGGCCCGTACGCCCAGCCGTAGCCCAGCACGGTGTCCATCCATTGCTTCATCAACGCCGGCATGCCGTACCAATGCACCGGGTGCAGCCACACCACCAACTGGGCGGCGCTCAGCGCGGTGCGCTCGGCCTCGATGTCGATCCAGAAGTCCGGGTAGCGGGCGTACAGGTCGTGCACGACGAGCTGGGGTTCGGCCTCGAAGGCCGCTTGCACCCGACGCGTGACGCGCGAGTGCGCGAGGTCGGGGTGAGCCAGGATGACCAGGCAGGGCGTGGTTCGCATGCGCGGGAGTGTGCCTTCGGTCCCTGCGCCTG
Source organism: Inhella sp. (assembly GCF_027532025.1). Lineage (GTDB taxonomy): Bacteria > Pseudomonadota > Gammaproteobacteria > Burkholderiales > Burkholderiaceae_C > Inhella. The sequence goes on from NZ_JAPZSY010000082.1 coordinate 6,102, forward strand.
CGCGATGCGGGGCGCGCGTCACCACCGCGCTCAGGATGCCTCAGCTCATCGCTGGCGCGCCAGCAGTTGACGAGATTCTTCGGCGTAGGCGAACCGAGGGTTGATCTGCAGCGCTCTCTCCAACGCCGGCCGGGCTGCTGCGGGCTCGCCAGCGTCGACCAACATGCGACCCAACAGGTAGTGGGATTCCGCGACTTGGGCGCCGTTGCCAGCGACCACCTCCCGCTGGCGTTGGAGGGCGGCTTGGCGGTCGCCTCTTTGGAATTCCACCCAGGCCAGCGTGCCCTTCACCATGGGGTCTTGACCCCCCGGCAACGTGACGGCCAGCCGAGCCCAAGCCAAGCCAAGGTCCGAGACGCCGAGCGCGCGATCGCTGGCCAGCCAAGCGGCGTTGTTCAGGGCTTGCAGGTGGCGACCGTCGATGGCCAAGACGGCCTGGTAGGCCTGCAGCGCTTCGCGCGGCTTGCTTTGGGCTTGCAAGGCCAAGGCGAGCCCCAGGTTGGCGGCCAGCAGTCTAGGTTGGTCGCTCACCAAGCGCCGGAGGGCTTCCACCGCTTCTGCGCCTTGGCCACGGGCCAGCAGCAACTCCGCCCGCTCCAGGCGAGCTGGCGCGAACTGGGGAGCGAGCTTGGAGGCGTCTTCGTACTGGGCCAGTGCCTCACCGATTTGGCCGTTGGCGGCGAGTGCCCGCGCCAGGCCTGCGAGTGCCATCGGGTTCCCGGGGCTGTGCTCGACGGCGCGACGCATGCTGGCCAGGGCATCTTGGGCCTTGCCCAAACTGAGTTGGGCTGTGCCCAGCGCGTACCACGTGCCCCCGCGTTGGGGGTCGATGGCGAGGGATTGGTCGTAGAGCTTGGCTGCTTGCGCCGGTCGCTGCCGGACGTTGAACTCGAAGTCGCCGAGTTGGGTCAAGACGGCAGCGTCTTGGGGGTTGACGGTCCAGGCCTCGCGCCAGGCGGCCTCGGCGGCATCGAACCGTTGGTTCGCGTAATGCCAACTGGCCCAAGCATTGAGCACGGCGACCGACTTGGGGGCCCGCTTGCGAGCCTGAACCAACGCAGGCTCGATCTGCTGCGCTTGACCGCTGACCCGGGCCATCTCCGCCAGCCCGATCCAGGGTGCGGGCGACTGTGGGTCGGCACTGGCCGCTGCCTTGAAAGCCGCTTCCGCCTTGGCGAAGTCGCGCCGCTGCATCGCCGAAAGGCCAGCGGCGAGTTGCCGCTCGGCGACGGGCTGCGTGGCTGGGGCCGCAACCGAAGGTTGAACCACGGGCCCGGCCATTGCGGCTGCGCTGTAGATCATCAGTGCGGTCAGCCAGGCGGACCGCGCCGGACGGGGGGGTCGTTGAAGCGGGCGAATCATGGTGTCGTGGGCGGAAAGAGCCCGAAGGTGACTGAGGACGCAGGAGCGATTCAGCCACAAAAGAGAACCCCCACGCCAGACGGTTCGGCGCAGGGGTGTGGTGCTGCTCGGCACCCGCACGCCCCGCGGGGCGATGCGAGCGCTCAGCCCGGTCAGGCCTGGGTCTTGCGGCGGCGCGAGGCCCAGCTGCCACCCGCCAGGGCCAACCCCAGCAGGGCCAGGATGCCAGGCTCGGAGGCGGGCGTCGGGTCCGGATCGACGAATCGGCCATCGACAGCACCAAAGCCGAAGATGAACCAATCCGGGCCGCCGTCCGTGGCGGAGCAGGCGTCAGCGCCAACAACGCCACTGCCGCAGGTGCCGTACGAGTACAGGCCGATGTCCACATCGCTGGCATCGCCGTCCACCAACGAACGCGCAGCGTCGGCCAAGGCCTTGGTTGGCGCCACGCCGTAGTAGGTGTTGAAGATGCGGCTGGCGCCATTGGCCAGGGCTTCGAACTCGAAGTCGAACAGGGCGCCGATGTCGCCAGTGGCGTTCACGAAGTTTGTGTTGAGCAGGCCGAACGACGAGAACGAGAACGGGTTGCCGTCGTTGAAGCCGTTGTTGTCCGTGCGGTAGATGTTGGATCCGTTGGCCAAACCCATCGCGGCAGGAACGCCTTGGATGGACACCATTTCGTAGCCCGGCGTCGGAATGTCCCAGTCCATCACGCGACGGTAGACGAGGTCGCCAGCGGCCAGGTCGGCGCCGGTGTTGTTCTTGATCGTGACCGTCACTTCGTAGAGGTAAGGCGTGCCTGCGATGGGGTGGTAGTCGTGCGTGACGCGCAAGCCGCCCGCCATGTCCACCACGGAAACCGCGGTGCTCGCGGTGGACGTGAAGCTCACCAGCGACAGGTTCTGAACGCCCCCCACCGAGTTGTTCGAAGCACCGAATGCGCCCGTGCTGCGCAAGCCCACGCCCCAGCCTTCGCACTGGCAGCCCGGCGACGTCGAGTCGGAATTGGTGCGCACCGAACGCAGGCCCACAACGGAGGTTCCGTCACCGGTCGACGCGGTGCCGCCGTTGACGTTCAGCGCGCCGAACTGGCCGACGCCCAATTGCACTTGCGAGTTTTGGATGATGGCTTGGGCAAAAGCGGCACCTTGGCCAATCAGCGTGGCGGCGGCAGCGGCCGCCAAGCGCAGAGCAAATCGATTCATGGATCACAAACAAAGAGTAGAGACGGTCTCCAGGCGCAATAGGCGTGCCAGAACCACCCCCCTAGAACGACAAAGGTCTTGTTGATCAAAGGCTTGAGGCTCTGACCTGGGGTGCGCCAGTTGTGTGCAGATGTGTCAGACGCTTGCTTTGTCAAAGCGACCGACACGCGGCCGCGGTCGAGCTTCGGTCCTTGGAGGGCATGACTCGGTCCGTGTGCGCCAGAAGCGACACCCCGCGCGTTTCGCGTTACGCGGCGGTACGGCCCGGTCCTAGACTGATCGCATGGCCGCTTTGCAACGCCCCGACGTCGTCCTGCCCATCGAGCATTGGCCCGCGCAGGGGATCCCGCGAGCGCGGGTGCTCGTCGTTCACGGCTTGGGCGAGCATCCCGGGCGGTACGAGGCCCTGGCGGCGCAGCTCGTGCGTTGGGGTCTGGACGTGCGTGCGCTGCACCTGCGCGGCCATGGTCGGGCCAGCGGATCGCGGGGTGACGCACCGTCGGCCACGGCCATGCTGGAGGATGTGGCCGCCGCCATCGACGCGGTGCGCGAGCCGGGCCGCCCGTTCGTCTTGCTGGGGCACAGCTTGGGCGGCTTGCTGGCGGCCCGTGTGGTGGCGGGGGCCCTGCGTGGCGAGCCCTTTGGGCGCGAGCCCGACTGGCTGGTGCTCAGCTCGCCCGCGCTGGACCCTGGCATGCGCTGGCACCAGCATCTGCTGCTGGCGGTGGGGCGTCGCTTCCTGCCGCACATGGGGGCCAGCAATGGCCTCAAGCCCGCGTGGATCAGCCGAGATCCCGCCGTGGTCAAGCTCTACCAGCAGGACCCGATGGTGCACGGCCGCGTCACGCCCACGGTGGCGCAGATGGTGGTGGAGGGCGGTGAGGTGGTGCAGGCCGAGGCGCCGCGCTGGCGCGTGCCCACCTTGCTGCTTTGGGCCGGCGCCGACCGCTGCGTCGCACCCCGGGGCAGCCAGGCCTTTGCCGATGCTGCACCGCCCGCCTGGGTGCAGGCTCGCCGCTTCGACCATCTGGCCCACGAGATCTTCAACGAGCCCGAGCGCGCGGAGGTTTTGGCCGTGCTCAAGACGGCGCTCGACCACCGCTTTCCGGAACCCACCGCACGATGAACCCCAACCTTGCCAGCACCTGCCACCGCATGTGGGACGAGCACATCGTCCCCGCGCTGCAGGACTACATCGCCATTCCCGCCAAGAGCCCGATGTTCGACAAAGACTGGGCCGCCAACGGCCACATCGAACGCGTGGTGCGCGATGCCGCGGCCTGGGTGGAGCGCCAGCGTGGCGCGCATGGCCCTGGCGTGTTGCAAGGCTTGACGCTGGAGGTGGTGCGCATGCCCGAGCGCACGCCCGTCATCCTGTTCGAGCTGCCCGCCACCAAGGCTGGCAGCACCGACACCGTGCTGCTCTACGGCCACCTGGACAAGCAGCCCGAGTTCAGCGGCTGGCGCAACGACCTGGGCCCTTGGACGCCCAAGATCGTCGACGGCAAGCTCTACGGCCGCGGCGGCGCCGACGACGGCTACGCCATCTACGCCAGCCTCACGGCGCTGATCGCGCTGGACAAAGAAGGCCTGCCGCGCCCGCGCTGCGTGGGCCTGATCGAGACCTGCGAAGAGTCCGGCAGCTACGACCTGCCGGCCTACCTCGACGTGCTGCGCCCGCGATTCGGCAACGTCAGCCTGGTGGTGTGCCTGGACAGCGGCGCCGGCGACTACAACCAGCTGTGGCTGACCACCTCCCTGCGCGGCAACGTGACCGGCACGCTGAAGGTGGAGGTGCTGGCCGAGGGGGTGCACAGCGGCGACGCCAGCGGCATCGTGCCCTCGAGCTTCCGCATCATGCGGCAGCTGATGGACCGCCTGGAGGACGCCAAAACCGGCGCGCTGCTGCCCGAGGACTTCCACTGCCCCATCCCCGAAGCGCGCATCCAGCAAGCCCGCGACACCGCCGCCGTGCTGGGCGACGCCGTCTACAAGCGCTTGCCCTGGGCCTGCGGGGCCGACGGTGGCGCCGTGCTGCCCATGAGCGAGGACCCGGCCCAGGTGCTGATCAACGGCACCTGGAAGCCCACCCTGAGCGTGACCGGCGTGGACGGCATGCCGCCCCTGAGCAACGCCGGCAACGTGCTGCGTCCCTACACCGCCTTCAAGCTGAGCTTGCGCCTGCCTCCGCTGGTGGATGGCAACGCCGCCGCGCTGAAGCTCAAGGCGCTGCTGGAAGACAACGCGCCCTACAACGCCAAGGTCACCTTCGAGCCCGACGGCCGCATGGGCGCCTACGGGGCCAGCGGCTGGAACACGCCCGACTTGCAGCCCTGGCTGCTCACGGCGCTGGACGACGCCAGCCGCGCCCAGTTCGGCGCGCCCGTGGGCTTTGTGGGCCAGGGCGGCACCATCCCGCTGATGAACCTGTTGCAGCAGGGCTTCCCCAGCGCGCAAATGATGGTCTGCGGCGTGCTGGGCCCCAAGAGCAATGCGCACGGCCCGAATGAGTTTTTGCACATCGACTACGGCAAGCGCCTCACGGCCAGCGTGGCGCAGGTCATCGCTGCCCATCCATGATGCGAAAGGCCGCGCCATGAAGCTCGCCATCGTTACGGGCCACTCGCGCGGTCTGGGTCATGCCCTGGCCCGGCAACTGCACGCCGAGGGGTGGCAGGTGTTGGGTCTGGCTCGTCGCCGTGCCACCGACCTGCCGCCCGCCATCGAGCAATGGGAAGCCGATTTGGCCGATCCTGTGCCGGTGGCCGGGCGTCTCCAGGCTTGGCTGGCGCCCCAGCGGCCTGAGCAGGCCCTGCTGATCAACAACGCTGCGCTCATCACCGAGCCCGGCCCCGTGGACCGCGTGCCGCTGGCGGCTTTGTCCTCCTCGGTGCGTGTGGGGCTGGAGGCGGTGCTGCTGCTGTCGGCGGCCTTTTTGGCGGCGCTGCGGGACGTGCCGGACAAGCGCATCGTCAACGTGTCGTCCGGGCTGGGCCGCCGCGCCATGGCGGCCACCGCGCCCTACTGCGCGGTCAAGGCGGGCATGGACCACCTGAGCCGAGCCATGGCCCTGGACGAAGCTCGGCGGCCGCATCCGGCGCGCATCGTCTCGCTGGCCCCGGGCATCATCGACACCGACATGCAGGGCCAGCTGCGCGCTGCCGACCCAGGCCAGTTCCCGGACCGCGAGGTGTTCGCCCAGTTCAAAGCCACCGGCGCGCTGGACAGCCCCGAGGCGGTGGCGGCCAAGGTGCTGGCGTTTGCCGCGCGGCCGGATTTCGGCGTCGAGCCGGTGGGCGACGTGCGGACTTGACGGTCACGGAATCGGGAGTGAGGCCGGGTTGTGGCCGGAAAGTTGCTGGTAAGTCGTGTGGATCGAGGATTCAGGCCATGGCGCCAAACGGGCCATGCCAGAGCGCAAACAGCCAAGGAATTCAACATGCACATCTTTTCTCTCGCATCTCAGTCCAGCACGCGTGCTGCCTCCTTCCGCAACCTGCTGAGCGTCAGGCCGCTGCTCGGTTTGGTCGCTGCTTCGATGGTCTTGGCGAGCGGCGTTTGCCGAGCGCAAGATTCTTCGTCTGGAGGCGATCGGACCCGTTACAGCATCGGGGCGGCGGTGTTGCTGGACAAGGACGGCTACCGTGGCGTTGGGACCGAGACCCTGGTGGTGCCTGGCTTGGCCATCCAGAACAAGTGGGTGAATCTCTATGGGCCGCAGCTCGACCTGCGCTTGGTCGGCGATGACAAACGCTCTTGGTGGATCGGTCCCCGGATCGAGTACCGTTTCGATGGTTATGAGAAGTCCGACAGCGTCTTCTTCAGTGGCATGGCCGACCGCAAAGGCGGCTTGTTCTACGGCTTGGCTGGCAGTGTCGAACTGGGCAATGACTTCGAGTTGGAGGCCGACTACGTGACCGCATCGAGCAAGGATGCCGGTTTCAGCCGGGGTGCCGTGGCCTCGGTGGCCTTGAGCCGGAGCTACCAGCGCGGGGCGTGGACCATCGTGCCTCGCATTGGCTTGGAGTTCCAGAGCAGCCGCTACGTGGACTACTACTACGGCGTTCGCCCTGGGGAAGCCACGGTGGCTCGGCCGGCGTATGCGGGCAAGAGCACCTGGAGCCCTGAGTTGGGACTGCTGGTGCGCTACCGTGCCACGCCGCGCCAGTTTGTCTTCGCGAACGTCAACTACGAACGGTATGCCGATCAGATTCGCAAGAGCCCGCTCATCAAGTCCAGCGGCATCCCGCAAGTCGTGCTGGGCTACCAGTATGTTCTGAACTGAACCGGGCAAGCCTTTCCATGACCCGCCCCAGCGCTGACGTCCTCTGGCGACCATGAATCGCATCCTCTTGGTCGAGGACCACGTGGCGATGCGCGAACTCGTGGTCCTCGAGTTGCAGCATGCGGGCATCGCCGCAGACGCTGTGGGGCGCGTCAGCGAGGCCGAGGTGTGTTTGGCCCAGGTGCGTTACGCCGCGCTGGTGCTCGACCGTGGTTTGCCCGAGGGCGACGCATTGCCTTGGCTGCAGCGCCTGCGGGCCCGGCGGGTGCTTGTTCCCTGCCTGCTCCTGACGGCCCGAGACGCTCTGCACGATCGCGTCGATGGGCTGGAGGCTGGGGCCGATGATTACTTGGCCAAGCCCTTCGAGCGGGATGAACTCGTCGCCCGTGTGCGAGCGCTGCTGCGGCGGCAGAGCGCCTGGGTGGCCAGCGCGCCGCAGTGGGGCGGGCTGGTGGTCGACCCCATCGCCTCGAGGCTCAGCCATGGGCGCTCGAGCGTGAATTTGGCGCCCAGCGAATTGCAGCTGATGGTCGCGCTGGTGCGGGCTGAGGGCCAAGTGGTGCGCCGCGCCGCGTTGGAGGCGGCGGCCTGGGGGCTGACGGAGCCAGTGACCCCCAACGCGCTGGATGTGGCCCTCCATCGGCTGCGGCGAAAGCTGGACCTGGTGGGCAGCCCGGTGCGGCTGCTGAACACCAAGGGGGTGGGCTACTCGCTGGGGGCATCGGTCGAGCCCCAGGGTGACGCCGGTGCTTGAGCCGAACCGCTGGGCGGGGAGCGGCCGGGCCGCCGCAGCCGGCCGCACGCCGAGCTTGGCGGTGCGTCTGGCCTTGGGCTTTGCTTTGGCGTTTGCCTCCACGGCGCTGCTGGTGGTGGGTGTGCAGACTTTGCTGGCCGAGCGCTTCGGTCACCTGGTCACCCGCATGAGCATGGAAGGCCAGACCGAAGACATCTTTGACGCCTTCGTTCTCAACGGCGAGCGGCAGGTGGTGGGGGTGCAGCTCACCGCCGACGAGTCACTGGGTTTCGATGACTTCTTCGTCAACCTGAAGTTCCGCGTGCTGGACGACTCGGGGCAGGTGGTGGCCAGCAGCGAGGCAGACCGTCGCTCGTTGCTCCCTGCTCGTGGCGTGGCCGAGCAGCCCGGTTTCTTTGGCGTGGTGCCCATCGACGGGCGCGATTTCTTTGTCGGCGCTTGGCAACGGGAAGTTCATGGACGGGCGTATGTGTTGCAACTGGCGCGCAGCGACCGTTTCGAGTTGCTGGCCCGTCAGGCCGTCACGCCGGCCATCACCGAAACGGTGGCGCTGCTGGGCACGATGTCGGCCTTGATTTTTGCGTTGGCCGGCGCGTTGGCCGTTCGGTCGGTGTTGCGCCCCATCCGGGCCGCCGAGGTGGCCGCGCGCGGCGTGGGCGGTCGCAACCTGGCGGCACGCTTGCCCACCGACCGAATGCCCTCCGAAATCCGGCCCCTGGTTCAAGCTTTCAACAGCGTGCTGGATCGCCTGGAGCGCTCATTCCAAGAGCAGGAGCGTTTCATTGCCAACGCGGCACACGAACTCAAGACGCCGCTGGCCATGGCGCGTGCCCGGCTCGAAGCGGGACTGAGAAGCGAAGACGACCGCACCAGGGTGCTGCAAGAACTGGACACCATGGGTCGGCAGGTGCAGCAACTGCTGCAATTGGCTCAGGTGGCCGATCCGCAGGCCATGCGCCGCAGCGCCGTCCAGCCTCTGGAGGTCGCGAGGGAGGTTCTCGACCACCTGGCCTTCAAAGCGCACCGCGCCGACATCACCCTGCACCTGGAGGAACCCGAGGGTGCGGTGCAGATCGAGGCCGATGCGGGCGCCATGTTCGTGTTGCTGAAGAACCTGGTCGAAAACGCCATCGACTTTTCGCCGGCGGGATCGGTGGTCGAGGTTCGGCTGAGCAGCGCCGGGATCAGCGTCGACGACTGCGGGCCAGGCGTGCCTGTCGAGCATCGGCTGCAGATCTTTGAGCGGTTTTGGCGGGCGCCGGGTCAGACGCGAACGGGTTCTGGCCTGGGGCTGGCACTCGTCCAAGAGATCGCCCAGGCCCATGGCTGGGCTGTCAGTTGCGGGCCGGCCAGCGGAGGCGGTGCGTCGTTTTCGGTTCGATGGTCTGCATGAGCAACGGCGTTGGAAATCGAGGCGCCGGCGCATGAAGTCCAGTCGGGGTTGGCTGCTGCTGTCGCGCCAGCCCCGAGCCCCATTGTTCTGGGCCGGCGTGGTCTTGCTCGCCTTGGCTCCATGGCTGGCTGCCCTGGCCGGTTGGGATGAGCGCGCTGTCTTCGGTCGATCTCCCTGGGACAAGCCCCTGCGCTTCGCACTGTCCCTCGGCGTTTACGCCATCACCATGGCATGGGCAGCCCAGTGGCTGAGCGTTCGAACGCGGATCCCAGGCTGGCGGGTGGCATCGCATGCGGTGTTGGGTGCCCTGGTCTTCGAGATGGGCTGGATCCTGGTGCAGGCGGCACGCGGTGTGGACTCGCACTTCAACGAGCGAACGGCGTTGGAGGAGTGGATGTTCGGCCTGATGGGCGTCGGGGCAGCGCTCTTGAGCTTGGCCGTCCTGTGGCTGGGGCTGGTCGCGTCTTGGCTGGTGCTGAAGGCCAACCTGCCGGGCGAGCGCCTGATGGCGCTGGGGCTCGCACTGGGCTTCGTCGGGACGGGGCTGCTGTTGCCGTGGACGGGGGAAGCCCTGGTCGATGTCGGTCGGTCGCAGTCGGCGTTCGAGTCCGCGGTCGTATTGCCCCTGCTGGGGTGGCGACTGGACGGCAGCGACCCCCGGCCCGCCCACTTCGTCGCGGCCCATGGAATGCAGTTGTTGCCCGCGGTCGCCATGATCCTGACCCGATGGCAGCTTGGCTGGCGCCAGCGTGTCGCTGAAGGGATCCTGGTCGTGCTGGCGGTCGGCGGCGCCGTGCTCACCCTGTGGTTGATGCCCTGAGAGGGTGAGCGCTGGGCCGGTCCGAGCATGGTCAGGCTTCTCGGGCCAGTGGCACGGGTGCGCGCTCCGGCTGCCGGCGATGGTGGCCTGTGGGCTGGGGCGCGACGAGGCGGCTGTGCCGCCTCGCACCTTGGGGCGGGCCGCTGCACCGCCCGCCTTGGCCTGAGGGGGCCCGTGGCAAGGGGCTCAGCCCGGAGCCATGGGCAGTTGCAGCTTGGCGCTGCCCAGCCGCACGGTGCCCGCCAGTGGGGGCAGCGTGGAGCGGTACGCTGGCAAAGACGCTCCGGTCACCACCAGCCCGGGTGCGCTGCCGGCGTCGAAGGCGTAGGCCAACGGCGCAAAGCTCACCCGCTGTGTGCCTGCACCCTTCAGTGCGACCACCGATTCGCGCAGCAGACGCACTTCACCGTCGGGTCGGCGGTCGACCAGCTTGACCACGATGTCGCCCGCCCCGGCCTGCAGCACGGTCAGTTCCGCTTCGGCGGCGCCCAGCAGCAAACTGCGCGCGGGCAGGGTGGTGCCTGGCAGTTCCACCGCGTCATCGCGCTCCAACAGGGGGCGCTGATCCAGCATGCCGGAGCTGACCGTCAGGTGGCTGCCACCCAAGGTGGGAGCCGGCGCTGCGGGGTTGAGGGTCAGGGCACGCGACGGTGCCAGCAACGCTGAGGCTGCCAACGCCGTTCCTGCCGGCGGCCACACGGACGAACTGCGCAGTGGGCCCTCGGGCTGGCCTGCCAAGACGTACTGAACGGTCGGCCAGTCGCGTGCGCCGTTGGCTTCGCCCTTGAGCCAGTGGTCGAACCAAGCGAACATGGGTCGCGACGGCCACAACTCGGGGTCATCGACGTCGTAATGCGTGCCGTCCAGCACGATCAGTTTTTGATCGCCCCGCGTGCCTTGCAGCCGACCGAAGGCCTTGAAGGCGCTGGCTTGGAAGAAGTCGTGCCACAGCGACACGTGCAGCACCGGCGCACGGATGCGGTCGGTCACGTCCAGCGCGGCCAACGCACTGGGGTTGCGCCCGGTGGCCAGGAATTCTGCCCAGCGCGGATACAGCTGGCTGACGATCGGAAAGTCCGGCGTGATGGGGCGTGTCCACCAGTTCGACTGCGATGGGTCACCCGCTTCGACGGCGCCGAACATCTCCTGCAGCGCATCGCCGGCTTGGCCCTTCAGCGCCTCGACCTGCGCGGATGTCAGGCCCAGCTTGGCGTCGTGGTCTTTGCTGTTTTCGGGGGCCTGGTTCAGCACGAATGGCAGCAGCGCTTCCCACTTGACGCGCCCCTCGGGGAAGATCACGCCGCCGAGGAAGTCGGGGGAGGTGGCCTGTGCGTACACGGCCTTGATCGACGGCCGCCCAGAGGCGGCCGCTTGCAGCGAAGCCACGCCGCTGGCGGAGTCGCCAAAGATGCCGATGCGCCCGTTGGACCAAGGTTGCCCCTCGACCCAACGGATCAGCGCGTCACCATCGGCCAGTTCCTCCTTGAGGAACAGGCCGAAGACCCCGTCGGACCGGTGGCGACCGCGGACGACTTGCACCACCAGCGCGTAGCCACGATCGGTGGCCTCGGTCCAGCCCACGTCCTCCGCGCGGGCTTCGATCTCCGCATTGGCATGGTCTTCGGGATAACCGCTGACCGGCGTGATGGGCAGCTCGTAGGGTGTCCGCATGACCAAGGTCGGGAACGGCCCGACGCCCTGTGCGGGAAGGTACACATAGGTGGCCAGTTTCGTTCCATCTGCGCCGGGCACAGCGACCTCGACGACTCGGTGACCAGCCACTGCCTTGCGGAAGTCGCTCAAGGCGACCACGGGCGTGACCGGAGCAACGGGGTCGGCCTTGTCACCACCGCCTCCGCAGGCGGTCAAGAGTGCTGTCAGGAACAGCAGAAGAACGTTCAAGACCTTGATCGGTCGATGCATGGAAAACAGCATGAGGGACTCCAGGGAGTTGCGCCCGAGCCAGCAGGTTCTCGGGGTGTGGCGGGAAGGCGGATCGAACGTCAGGGCGCCTCAGGAGGTCGCCCTGACACGGCGCCTGGCCCGCACTGTCACGGCCGAGGACTTACCGCCGCCTTTCCGCTTGAACCGATGAATCCAGCCCTGTACGCGCCGGCGGGTCCTGCGTTCGGGCTGGAGGTTGGATGCCCTGCGCTGGCGACTCTGTCGCGGCACCAACGGCTGGTTTCGCTGCGCTTCAGCGTGCCCGGAACAGGGATCGCGTCGCGAGCAGGGGCACGGCGTAGGCCAGGGCAAACACGGTGTTGAGCACGGCGTTGGGCCACAACCCGGTGGCGATGGACACCGCCGTGTCTGGCACGTACCAGCCGACCTGGGAGATCGCCAGCACGTTCCACCCCAGTCGATCTCCTCGCCGGAATGGCCCCTGCACGACCAGCCAGAGGGCCAAGCCCCAACCCACCATCAAGGACCCCATCACGGCATGGCTGAGCCTGAGGTAGGGCTGAACCTCGGGTCCGAAACCAGCCACGGCGCCGGCTTCGCCATAAAGGATGAGGCCGAAACCTTGGCGGGTGATTTCAGGCAGCAACGCCATCGCGAGTCCAAACAGGATGGTGGCCCCAACCGCAGCTTGAAGCCATCGCAGCCAGAGGGTGGGGACTGTCAGCGAAGTGGTGGCGTCGGGAGCAGGCATGGCGTCATGGGACGGTGGATGGTGCCCGCATGATGGTCGGCTCGAACCCGGCACGCAATGACCTCGGAGGTCAAGTGGCTGCCGTTAACCGCCCCTACCATGGGCCATGGTCAGACCTCCTTTTGCGGAAATGCTTCGGCAGTGGAGGCGCCGCCGAAACCTCAGTCAGTTGGATCTGTCCCTGGCCTCGGGGGTGTCAACGCGCCACATCAGCTGCTTGGAAACCGGGCGTGCCAAGCCCAGTCGGGAGATGGTCATCCAACTGGCCGATGGTTTGGCCGTGCCCCTGCGGAGCCGCAACCCGATGCTCGAAGCGGCGGGCTTCGCACCGATGCATCGCCAGCGTGAATGGAGCGATCCCGAGTTGCGCAGCGCGCTGCTCGCGGTGCGTACCTTGCTGGAGGCGCACAGCCCCCACCCGGCGTTCGCCTTGGATCGCCTCTACAACGTGATCGAGGCCAACCGCGCCGCCACCGTCTTCCTGCGGCACATGCTGCCCTTGTGGGAGTTTGCGCCCCTGAATGTCGTGCGTGCCACGCTGCACCCGCAAGGGCTCGCCCCGCACATCGGCAACTGGGCGGCTTGGCGAGCCCATGTTTTGTTGCGCTTGGACCAGCAGGTTCAAGCCACGGGGGATGCTGAGTTGGCGGCATTGCGCCACGAGGTGGGCGCCTACCCGGTGGCCGAGGCACCCTCGCCGCCGCCGTGTCCGGCGGCCCCACCCGGATGGATCTTGCCCCTGGAGATCCGAGTGGGGGCCGATGTCTTGCGCTTCATCACCACGCAGACCGTGTTGGGCAGCCCGCATGACATCGTGTTGCAGGAACTGACCATCGAGACCCTGTTGGCCGCGGATGAGGCCACAGGGCGCTGGCTGCGCAACATGGCTTCAGGGTCACGGGTCGCGCCCTGAGCCGGTGGCTTGCGGTGATGCTGGACCCCCCAAGGAGTCTGCTTGGCAGAGCCCGGGCGCCGAGGCCAAGAGCGCAGCGGGCTGGCTTCAGCGTTTGGCGGTTTTCAGCGCGCTGAGCACCTTCTCCGGCGTGAAGGGCTTGACGATGAAGCTGTTCACGCCGAGGCGCATGCACTCGCGCACGTTGTCAAGGGTCGATGAGGCGCTGAGCATGACGACGTGCACCTTGGGCAGTCCCTCCCGGATGCTGGCCAGGGCCTCAAAGCCATTGAGTTTGGGCATGTTGATGTCGAGGAACAAGACATCCGGCTGGATCTGCAGGCAGAGCTGGATGACGTCGGCGCCGTTGTCGGCCTGCCCGACGACGTCGCACCCGCCTTCGAGCAGGATGGTGCTCAAGATGGAACGGGTGATCCGGTCGTCGTCGGCGATCACGGTGCGCAAAGCTGGCATGGGGGCTCCTTTCCGTCGGGGCGTCTAAGGCCGTTTCATCGCGCCTCGCAGGCGCCGTTGCGTGCCATCGTAGGCGGGGGACAGACGCGGCAGGCAGTCGAGCAAGCGGGCCTGCTGGCGCTCCACGGCCGCTTGCTCCATCTCGCCCAACAACGCACCCAAGGTCAGGGCGCCGATGGACATCGAACTGCCTTTGACGTTGTGGGCGATGCTGCGGGCGCTGTCAAAGTCCTCGTCACGCACCGCTAGAGCCAGGCGCTCGAGCTTGTCGCCCGCTTCGTCCAGGTACATCTGGGCCAGCGTGTCGAACTCGTCGCGCAAGTAGCCGCGCACGGTTTCGAAGTCGTCGCTCGTCTCCTGGGCGGGGGCGTCGCTGGCCGGGGCGTCGGCGGTTGGCGGTGCGGGGTTGTCGCCGTCCCGCGGGCCGCGCGGCAGGCGCTGGGCCAGTTTGTCGTACAGGGCTTCTGGGAAGATGGGCTTGGACAAGAAGTCGTCCATGCCGGCGTTGCGGCAGCGCTCCGCGTTGCCTTCCATGGCATCGGCCGTGAGCGCGATGATGGGCAGGTGCCGCGGGCTGGGTGCGTCGGCTTCGCGGGCCCGGATGGTGCGGGTGGCCTCGTAGCCATCCATTTCGGGCATTTGGCAGTCCATCAGCACCAGGTCGAAGGGCAGCAACTCCACCATGCCGCAGGCCTCTTGCCCGTTGCCCGCGACCTCCACCGAGCAGCCAAAGCGCTGCAGCATGGCCGAGACGACGCGCTGGTTGACGGCGTTGTCGTCCACCACCAGCACGCGGCTGTTGAGGAAGGGCTGTTGGTGGCGGGCCGGTCGGGCGTCGTCCGACAAGGCCTGCACCAGGCTGTGGCGGGTGAAGTACGGGGTCGAGGAGTCAGGCGCCGACAACACGGCGTCGATCAGGTTGCCGACGTCGCGGCGGCGGATGGGTTGGCACAGGTAGGCGCGGAAGCCGGCCGCCTGGAAGGACGCCGCGTCGGACTGTCGCGACGCCGGCCCCAGGGCCAGCAGCCGGGTCTGGCGCAGCGCGGCATCGTCTTTCAGGGCTGCCGCCAAGGTCAGGCCGTCCAGGCCAGGCAGGTCCAGCGCCAAGATCGCCGCGCTGAGGGCTCGGCCTTGCATCGCTGCCTCTTGCAAGGCTTGCAGGGCGCCAAACCCGCTGTCGCAGCCGGTGGGGACGAGGCCGAAGTGCCGCAACTCTTCGTCCAGGATCTGGCGGGTGACCGGGTGGGCCGCGGCGTACAGGACGTGCCGACCGGCATGCGCTGACCGCTGGCGCTCAGGCGCGGTGGAGGTCGTGGCCGTGGTCTCGGGAGGTGCCAGCGGCAGGTCGAGCGTGAACCAGAAGGTGCTGCCCTGCCCGTAGGTGCTCTCCACCCCGATCTGTCCCCCCATCAGCTCCACCAGTTGCTTGGAGATGGCCAGGCCCAGGCCGGTGCCACCGTACACGCGGGTGGTGGACATGTCGGCCTGCGAGAACTTTTGGAATAAGCGGCTCTGCTGTTCGGGGGTCAGGCCGATGCCGGTGTCGGTGATGCTGACGCGCAGGTGGGCATGGGTGTCGGTCGGCGCCGTGGGGCTGACCTCCAGCACGATCTGCCCCTGCTTGGTGAACTTGATCGCGTTGCTCACCAGGTTGCAGGCGACTTGGCGGATGCGTCCCGCGTCGCCAACGAGGTGGTCCGGCAGGGCGGGATCGACCCGCACGATCAGGTCCAGGCCCTTCAGGTCGGCGGGCACGCAGAGGAAGTCGGCGATCGATTCGGCGCCGGCCCGCAGCTTGAACGGGATGTTCTCGATGACCAACTTGCCCGCCTCGATCTTGGAAAAGTCGAGGATGTCGTTGATCAGCACCAGCAGGCTCTCGGCGCTGCCGCGCGCGACTTCGGCGTACTCTTTTTGCTGAGGCTTGAGGTCGGTGCCCAAGAGCAGGCCGAGCATGCCGATGACGCCATTCATCGGGGTGCGGATCTCGTGGCTCATGTTGGCCAGGAAGTCGCTCTTGGAGCGGCTGGCCGCTTCGGCCGCCATTTGGGCGTTGCGCATGCGCCGCCGCAGCGCGTTGTTGTAGCCCGCGAAGGCGGCGAACCAGGGCAGCACCATCACCATCGACACCCAGTACAGCAGCTGGGCGTTGGCGTTCAAGGGCTTGTGCAGCACGTAAATGCTCCAAAGCGACTCGCCGCCGTACAGCAGCACGCTGAACCCCACCAGCGCCATCATCTGCTTGACGGTCAGTTTGAACATGCCGAAGCAGATGGCCACCATGTACAGCATCAAGAAGATGCTGCGGGCCTCGGAGGTCGCATGGTGGATGCCGATGATGCCGACGAAGTTGCAGGCAAAGATCTGGGCCTGCGTCATGCTGGGGTCGGAAAAACGCAGGTTGACGTTCGAGACGATGAGCAGCCAATACACGCCGTTCACCACCGCGGCGGCCAACACGGTGAGCCAAACGCCTTGCCACTCGATAAAGCCGAGGAGTGCGCCGGCGATGCCCAAGGCGATGACCACGGCATAAGCCCCCGCGGCCATGGCCAAGCGCACCAGCCGCAGCTTTTGGCGTGGGTCGCGCGCGAGACGAACGGCGACAGCGGGCTGGGCGGGGGCGTCGGTGCGCATCCGGCCGATGTTCACCGGGTTCGGGCGCTCTGGCAACCGGGGCGGGCTGGATGCCGGCCCCTGAAGTCCCCTGCGGCCGTGAACTTGCGCCGCCATCGCGGCGCGGCATGCGCGCACCAAGGCGGTGACACTGCACGCATGAGCCAGCGTCCCGTCCCGCTCGACCGCCTGCCCGATCTGCCCGATGCCGGGGCCGGCTTGAGCCGTGCCCAGGTGGCGGCGCAACAGCGGTGGGGGACCAACGACATCGTGTCGTCCGAGAGCGGCGGTTGGCGCCAAGTGCTGCGCGACAGCCTGCGCGATCCCATGCTCGGCTTCCTGTTGCTCACGGCCGCGCTGTTCGGCGCCTTGGGCCAGTGGACCGAGGCGCTGACCCTGTTGGCTGCCATCGTGCCGCTGCTGGCCATGGACGCGGTGCTGCACCGGCGCACGCAGGCCTCGTCGGCCGGGCTGGCCAGCCGCTTGGCCAGCCACGCCCGCGTGTTGAGGGACGGCGAATGGCAGACCGTGCCGGCCCGCGAGTTGGTGCCGGGCGATCTCGTCGAGGTCCCGCCCGGCGACCACATCCCCGCCGACGGTCTGCTCGTGGGCGGTGAGGCCTTGCAGGCCGACGAGTCCACGCTGACCGGCGAATCGCTGCCGGTGGTCAAGCGAGCGTTGCCGGTGCACGGGCCCTTGCCGGACCGTGCGGACGACGTGCACTGGGCCAGCGCTGGCACGCGCTTGCTGACAGGCCAGGCACGATTGCGCGTGATGCACACCGGCGCCGACACCCGCTACGGCGAGATCGTGCGTTCAGCCCGCGTGGACACGCAAGGCCGAACGCCCTTGCAGCAGGCCATCGGCGGGCTGGTTCGGGGGCTGCTGGGTCTGGCCGTGGCGGTGTGTCTGGTGCTGGCCGCGGTGCGGCTGTGGCAGGGGCACGGTTGGGTGGACGCGCTGCTCAGTGCGGTGACGCTGGCCGTGGCGGCGCTGCCGGAAGAGTTCCCCGTCGTTTACACCTTCTTCTTGGGCGTGGGCGTGTTTCGGCTGGCGCGCCGCAAGGCCCTGGTGCGGCGTGCGGTGGCGGTGGAAAACATCGGTCGGGTCAGCTGCATCGTGTCCGACAAAACCGGCACCCTGACGGCTGGGGCGCTGGTGTTGGCCCACCTCCAGCCCGCACCCGGCTGCGACGACGCGGTCCTGCTGGAGCGGGCGGCTCGGGCGGCCCGCGCCGACAGCGGCGACCCCATGGACCAGGCGCTGCACGCGGCGGCCTCGGCCGTGCCGTCGGATCGCTTGCTGGCCACCTTCCCCTTCACCGAGGCGCGGCGGCGGGAAACCCTGGTCTGGCAGTGCGACGGGGGCGCCATGCTGGCCTGCAGCAAGGGGGCGCCCGAGACGATGCTGGCGCTGTGCGCGCTGCCGCCGGCCGAGCGCGAGGCTTGGCTGGCCCGGGTGGATGCCTTGGCGGCGGGTGGCCACAAGGTGATCGCCGTGGCGTGGCGCGACGGGGTGGGCACGGAGACGCCCCAAGACGAGCCCAGCGACGGCTTCCGCCTGGCCGGTCTGTTGGCCTTTGAAGACCCGGTGCGCTACGGCGTGCGCGAGGCCCTTGCCAGCTGCTTGGCCGCCGGCATTCGCGTCGTCATGTGCACGGGCGACCACCCGCGCACCGCCACCGCCGTGGCGCGCGACATCGGCCTGGGCGCGGGCGATCCGCGCGTGCTGGCGCTGGGCCCCGAGGCCGACTTGGCCGCCTTGCTGGCCGAGGGGGGACGGCTGGACGGTGTGGCGCGGGCCACGCCGGCGCAAAAGGTGGAGCTGGTGCAGGCCTTGCAGCGCCAGGGCGAATTGGTGGCCGTGACGGGCGATGGCGTGAACGACGTGCCGGCCCTGCGCGCCGCCGACATCGGGGTGGCCATGGGCGAGCGCGGCACGCGCAGCGCCCGCGAAGTGGCGCCCGTGGTGCTGCTGGACGACAACTTCGGCACCCTGGTCGCCGCGGTGGCCGAAGGGCGCCAGTTGTTCCAAAACCTGCGGCTGGCCTTCGCCTACCTGCTGCTCATCCACATGCCCCTCGTCGTCGGGGCGGCCCTGATCCCGATGTTGGGGCTGCCACTGCTGTTCCTGCCCTTGCACATCGTTTGGCTGGAGCTGCTCATCCACCCGACCGCCATGCTGGCTTTTCAAGACCTGCCGCCGCAGGGGCCCCTGGCGGCCGCGGTGCGCGGCCAGCCGGCGCGCTTTTTTGCGCCGCAGGCCTGGTGGGTGATCCTGGGGCTTGGGGCGCTGATGAGCGCCGCCCTGGTGGGCGGCTACCTGCTGGCGCTGGGACCCAACGCCGATGCGCCCCACGCCCGCGCCATGGCCTTGGGGCTGTTGACGGCGATCAGCGCCGCCGCCGTGATCGGACTGACGGGGCTGCGGCGCCCCGCTGCCCGTTGGGCGGCGCTGGGCACCCTGGCGTCGGGTGTGGTGCTCATCCAGTGGCCGGCGAGCAGCCGCCTGTTGGAACTGGCCCCCTTGCACGGGGCCGATTGGGGCCTCATCGTCGTCGCCCTGGTGGCCGTCAGCCTTGCTGCGGCCGCGCTGGCTCGGCGCTTGAAAGCCTGAACGCCAGCGCGCGCCGCCAGCGCGGCCGTCTTGGCGGCGCTGGCGGTGACGCGGGAAGCCTTCTCAACCGCAGGGAGGCTTTGACCCGGGCCTCAGTCGGCCAGTTGCAGCACCAGCTTGCCGAAGTTCTCGCCGTTGAACAGCTTGAGCAGGGTGGATGGGAAATCGGCCACGGTGCCGCGCACCACGTCTTCCTTGCTCTTCATGCGCCCGTCTTTCAAGTAGGCCGCCATCTCGGCGATGGCTTCCATGTACCGCGGGGCGTAGTCGAAGACCACGATGCCTTCCATGCGAGCGCGGTTGACCAGCAGGCTCAGGTAGTTCTTGGGGCCCTGCACCGCCGTGGTGTTGTTGTACTGGCTGATGGCGCCGCAGATGACGATGCGCGCCTTGCGGTTGATGCGGGTCAGCACGGTGTCGAGGATCTCGCCGCCGACGTTGTCGAAGTAGACGTCGATGCCGTCCGGGCAGTGCTGCTTCAAGCCGTCCTTCACGGGGCCGGCCTTGTAGTCGATGCAGGCGTCGAACCCCAGTTCCTTCACGACCCACTCGCACTTGGCCGAACCGCCGGCAATGCCCACCACGCGGCAGCCCTTGATCTTGGCCAGTTGGCCCACGGTCTGGCCCACGGCACCGGCAGCGCCGGAGACCACGACGGTTTCGCCCGCCTTGGGTTGGCCCACGTCCATCAGGCCGAAGTAGCCGGTCATGCCAGGCATGCCCAGCACGTTCAGCCACTGGGTGACCGAGCCCAGGCGGGGGTCGATGCGGGCCAGGCCGGTGCGCTTGATTTGGTCGCCCGGAACCAGGAAGTAGTCCTGCACCCCCGGGCCGCCGGTGACGAGCGAGCCCACGGGAAAGGCGGCGTTCTCGCTGGCGATCACGCGGCCGATGCCGCCGGCCCGCATCACGGCACCGATTTCCACGGGCGGGATGTAGCTCTTGCCTTCGTTCATCCAGCCGCGCATGGCTGGGTCCAGGCTCAGGGCCAAGGTTTGGCACAGCACGCCGCCTTCGGTCGGTGCGACCACGGGCTCGGCAGTGGCCTGCCAGCACTCGGGGCCGGGCAGGCCCACGGGGCGCTGGGCGAGGCGGATTTGGTGGTTGGTGAGCGTGCTGAGGTCCATGGAGGCTCCGGCGGGGGTGAGATAGGAGGGGGAGGGCGGCGATGGTACGGCGGTGTCCCGGACAATGCTGTCCCGACCCCGACACTCTGCCCAGGCCCTTTTCGTGCCCATCCAATGGTTCCCGGGCCACATGGCCCTGACGCGCACCGCCATCCAGGAGCGGCTCCAAGACGGCATCGACGTCGTCATCGAAATGCTGGATGCCCGCCTGCCCGGCTCCAGCGCCAACCCTTTGCTGGCGCAGCTGACGCGCGGGAAGGCGGCGGTGAAGGTGCTGAATAAACAGGACTTGGCCGACCCGCTGCGCACCGAGGCTTGGCTGGCGCACTACAACGCCCAGCCGAGCACGCGCGCCATCGCGATGGACACCAAGCAGATCACGCCCGCCAAAGCGCTGCTGGCGGCCTGCCGTGCCTTGGCGCCCCACCGCACCAGCATGGTCAAGCCGCTGCGACTGCTGATTTGCGGCATCCCCAACGTGGGCAAGAGCACGCTGATCAACGCCATGGTGGGTGGGCGCCGCGTGGCCAAGACGGGCGACGAGCCGGGCATCACCAAGGTCGAGCAAAAGATCGTGCTTGCCAAGGACGTGCTGCTGTACGACACCCCCGGCATGCTGTGGCCCCGCATCAGCGTGGAGCAGGCGGGCTACCACCTGGCCGCCAGCGGCGCCGTGGGCCGCAACGCGTTAGACGAGGAAGAGGTGGCGGTGGAGCTGCTGGCTCGGCTGCGCGCCGACTACCCGCAGGCTCTGAGCCAGCGCTATGCGGTGGAGGGCTGGGCCACGATGAGCGACGAGGAGGCGCTCGCCGCCATCGGCCGCAAGCGCGGGGCCATGCTGCCTGGTGGGCGGGTGAACCTGCAAAAGGCGGCCGAAGTGGTGCTGGTCGAATTCCGCCAAGGCGTGCTGGGCCGCGTGACGCTGGAAACGCCCGAGCAGTTTGCGCAGTGGGTGGCCCAGGCGGCTCAAGCCGACGCCGAGCGCGAGGCGCGCAAGGCCGAGCGGCTCAAGGCGCGCGCCAAAGGCCCGGCTACGCGGCAAGAGCGAGAGGCGCTGCGCGCGGCCGAGGAAGACGACGCAGACGCTTAGCCGGCCGCGCAGGCTTCTAAACCTAAAATCCGCAGTTGCCCGCCGCCGCACGTCGTTTCCTCCAACGCTGGCGCGGACTTATTGATCCGGCCCCATTGAACTTGGCTCACGCCGCGTAGCGAACGGGACCGTGCTCGAAGTACTTGCGAATTCGTTCAGGCTGGCGCTGGACGCAAATGCTTGGCCGTGGCCCTCACCAGTTGCAGCTTCGTGCGCGCCGGTGCCTGCTTGGTCACCGCCTGCTTGATGTCTGCGTTGGCCATCTCATCCGGGTTCAACTCCGGGCTGTAGCTGGGCGGGTAGAACACCTCGATGGCGTCGGCGTGCTCGGCCAGCCAGGCCTTGACCTGCTTGGCGTGATGCACCCGCAGGTTGTCCAGAATCAGAAACAGCTTCTTGGTCTGTCCCTTGATCAGGCGATGCAGGAAGTCGATCAGGATCGTGGAGTTGAGCGCCCCCTCGAAGATGCGCCAGCG
>NZ_JAPZSY010000095.1 GCF_027532025.1 Inhella sp.
GCGCTACGTTGAGTTCTGCAAGGCTTGCTTTGGGGCCGACCTCAGCTTGAAGGGCTTGAAGATCGTGGTGGACGCCGCCCATGGCGCGGCCTATCACGTGGCTCCCGATGTGCTGCACGAATTGGGCGCCGAAGTCGTCGCGATCGGCTGCAGCCCCGACGGGATCAACATCAACGCCGGCTTCGGGGCCACGGAGCCAGCGGCGCTGCAGGCGGCGGTGCGCGAGCACGGAGCGCACTATGGCGTGGCCCTGGACGGCGATGCCGATCGGGTGCAAATGGTGGACGCCCAAGGGCGCTTGTTCAACGGCGATGAGTTGCTCTACCTCTTGGTGCGCGACCGCCAGCTGAGCGGTCAAACCGTCCCAGGGGCGGTCGGTACCTTGATGACCAACATGGCGGTGGAGCTGGCGCTGCAGCGGGTGGACGTGCCGCTGGTGCGCGCCAAGGTGGGCGACCGCTACGTGCTGGAGGAACTGGTGGCCCGGGGCTGGCAGTTGGGTGGCGAGGGCTCGGGGCACCTGTTGGCACTGGACAAGCACACCACGGGCGACGGCATGGTCAGCGCCTTGTTGGTCTTGCAGGCGGTGGTGCGCAGTGGGCGCAGCCTGGCCGAGTTGTTGAGCGATGTGAGCCTGTTCCCCCAGACCCTGATCAACGTGCGACTGCAACTCGGCCAAGACTGGGCGACCAACGTGGCCTTGAAGGCCGAACAGGCTGCGGTGACGGCCGAGCTGGGCCGAACGGGCCGGGTGCTCATTCGCGCCTCGGGCACCGAGCCGCTGGTGCGGGTGATGGTGGAGGCGCAAGACCCGAAGCAGGCTCAGGCGGCCGCTGAGCGACTCGCGGTCACCCTGCGCTGAGGGGGCGAGCGCCGTGTTTCGGACTCGCTGGTTCCGAGTGTCGGCCGGCCTGATGGTGTGGGCGGGCTCGGTGCTGCTGGCGGTCTCTGTGACCGGTGTGAACGACCACCCGGTGCTGGTCGCCGTCTTGGCAGCCACCGGGGTGGCCCTGGGCCTGGGGTTGATGGAGGCCGTACGGACCCAGCGCCTGCTGGCCTGGCTGCGCTCCCCGCAGGCCCAGGTTCCCCAGCACGAAGAAGGCGCGTGGGGCGATTTGACCTACCGCCTCGAGCGGATTTTGGAGACGCATCGGCGCGACCTGCAACGCGAAAAGGCGCGCCTGGCGGAGTTTCTGGAGGCCATCGAAGCGTCGCCCAATGGCGTGCTTCTGATGGACGCCAACGAGCACATCGTCTGGCTCAACACGCAGGCGGCACACCACTTTCAGTTGCACCCCGTGCGCGACTTGCAACAGCGCATCACCAACCTCATCCGGCAGCCGCTTTTCGTGCAGCACCTGCAGTCGCGCAACACCCAGCAGGCGATCACCCTGCAGGTGCACGACGGCCGCAGCATCTCCATCATGCTGCGCACCTATGGCGAAGGCGCCATGCTGCTGCTCAGCCAAGACGTCAGCGAGCGGGAACGCAACGAGGCCATGCGTCGCGACTTCGTGGCCAATGTGTC
>NZ_JAPZSY010000074.1 GCF_027532025.1 Inhella sp.
TCCAGCGGCGGGGCGTTGTAGTACCACTCGCAGTAGTGCACCAAGCGGGCGTCGGGGAAGACGTCTTTGGCGTACAGGGTCTCGCCCCAGCCCGGGTGGGCCAGGATGGCGTCGGGGCGCCAGCCGCTCTTCTTGAGCTGCAGCAGGATGCGCGCCACGGCCTGGCCGTGGAGCACAGCGTCTTGCATGCGGCGCAGGTAGGGGTGCTGCTTGGGGCCGACGGGGCGGTGGGGCTTGTAGCGGATGGCGCCTGCGCGATGACAAATTGCGGTGCGAGTGGGACGCCTGCGTGAACGAGGTCGAGAAGGCAAGGGCAAGTCGGTGAAGCGCAGCACGGGGCCACGCTACCAAACCCGCAGCAGCAAGCCGGTCGGCGGCCCCACCGGTTCAGGGGTCGGCCAAGCCCTTCGACCCACAAGGCAGAATCCGCGCCCCTGTCCGCACTGCCAAGGCCCCGAGCGCCTGCCCGCCCCGTGTTCAAAGCCCTCACCGCCTACCACCTGCCCCGCGACGCGCAGCCCGACCCCAACAAGCTGGACGCCCAGCTGGCCGCCCTGCCCTTCACGCCCTGCGGGCCGACGCAGCCGCTGAGCCTGGGCTTCGTGCCGCCGCGCGGGCATGCGCACGGGCCGCTGGCCGAGTTCGTGCCGGGCGGGCACGTGATGATCAAGCTGCAGTTCGAGCAGCGCCTGCTGCCGGGCTCCGTGGTGCGCGAGCGGGTGGACGAACTGGCGCAAAAGATGGAGCAAGAAACCGGCCGCAAGGCGGGTGCCAAGCGCCGCCGCGAGCTGAAGGACGAGGCCCTGCTGGACCTGCTGCCGCAGGCCTTCACGCGGCAAACGTCGATGCGGGTGTGGATCGCCCCGGCGCTGGAGCTGCTCGTCATCGACAGCACCAGCACGGCGCGCCTGGACGCCGCCCTCTCGGCCCTGACCAAGGCCGTGCCCGGCCTGGCGCCGCAACCGCTGCAAACCGCCGAGAGCCCGGGCGCTTGCATGCGCGCCTGGCTGCTGGACGGCGTGGCACCGCAGGGCTTTGGCATCGGCCGCGATGCCGAGCTGCGCAGCGCCGACGTGGCCGCCGCCACCGTGCGCTACACGCGCCACGGCCTGGAGGGCCCCGACGTGCAGCAGCACCTGACGGCCGGCAAGCAGGTGCGCAAGCTGGCGCTGAACTGGAAAGACCGCCTGGACTTCGTGCTGACCGACACCCTGCAGCTGACGCGGCTGAAGGTGGACGACGGCGCCTTCGAGCAAGACGGCCTGAAGGACAGCGAGCAAGACCCCTTCGACGCCGACGCCCTGCTGCTGACCAGCGAGCTGGGCGAGCTGCTGCCCGCGCTGTTCGAAGGCCTGGGCGGCCGTGTGGACGGCCTGGGCGTGGCGACGACCCCCGCGGCCGACACAGCCCCTGCCGCGCCTGCACCGGCCGGCGCGGGCGAACCGGCGCCCTGGGACTGAGCCCAGGTCGTTGCCGATGTCAGCCCCCCCGGGGGGGGGGTGGGCAAGTCTCCGTTCGGCCTGAGGTATCGAAGGCTAGCGAAGGGCTTCGATCGGTCTTCAGGCCGACCCCGGCCTGAGCTTGTCGAAGGCTCAGCCCGAACGGTGGCAGGGCGCAGGCGCCCTTTCAGGAGACGGTCGCGATGCCCAAGCGGGCCGCGGTCGCCAGCGCTTGAACCTGCCGCGGCGGCAAGCCCTTGAGCTTGTGGTCGCTCCACACCTGGCGCCAGCGGCGCGCCCCCGGCGTGCCGTTCCACAGGCCCAGCGCGTGGCGCATGGCCACGGCCCAGGGCGTGCCGCGGGCCCACAGGGCCTCCAGGTGCGC
>NZ_JAPZSY010000135.1 GCF_027532025.1 Inhella sp.
GGGGAGACGCTCTGAGGATCTGTCGCTCTCGACGGTGATCAGGCTCTGCTCGGGGCGGATCGTGTCGCCCTCTTTGACCAGCACCTCGATGATGGCCACATCCTTGAAGTCACCGATGTCCGGGACTTTGACTTGCACCAATGCCATGACGGAGGACCTCAGAGTTCAAGAAGGGGTTGGACGTGGCCGAGCGGGCCGTCCAAAGCGCCGCAATCAAGGCGCAAAACGGAGCTGTAGCCCGAGCTACAGCGAGTATTTGCAACGCCGAGTGCGGCGTTGTGGGCGGAACGAGCGGGCATGGACGACCTCTTCTTGAGCTCTTATGCGTACAGCGGGTTGATCTTGCCGGCGTCGATGCCGTACTTGGCAATGGCCTCGGCCACCTTGGCCATCGGCAGCTTGCCCTCGTCGGCCAGGGCCCTGAGCGCGGCCACCACCACGTAGTGGCGGTTGATCTCGAAGTGCTGGCGCAGCTTGCTGCGGAAGTCGCTGCGGCCAAAGCCGTCGGTGCCCAGCACCTTGTAGGTGCGGCCGGCCGGCACGTAGGCGCGGATCTGTTCGGCGTAGGCCTTCATGTAATCCGTGCTGGCCACCACCGGGCCGGCGGTGCGGTTCAGCTGCTGGGCCACGAAGCTTTGGCGCGGGGCCTCCAGCGGGTGCAGCAGGCTCCAACGCTCGGCGTCCTGGCCGTCGCGGGCCAGCTCGTTGAAGCTCGGGCAGCTCCACACGTTGGCGCTCACGCCCCAGTCCTGCTCCAGCAGGGCCTTGGCGGCGATGGATTCGCGCAGGATGGTGCCGCTGCCCAGCAGGTTGACCTCCAACGCGCCTTTCTCAGCGCCCTGCAGCAGGTACATGCCCTTAAGGATCTCGGCCTCGGTGCCGGCTTGCAGGCCGGGCATGGCGTAGTTCTCGTTGAGCAGGGTCAGGTAGAAGAACACGTTCTCCTGGTTCTCGACCATGCGCTTCAAGCCGCTGTGCATGATCACCGCCACCTCGTGCGCGAAGGTGGGGTCGTAGGAGATGCAGTTCGGGATGGTCCCGGCCAGGATGTGGCTGTGGCCGTCTTCGTGCTGCAGGCCCTCGCCGTTCAGCGTGGTGCGGCCGCTGGTGCCGCCCAGCAAGAAGCCGCGGGCTTGCATGTCGCCAGCGGCCCAGGCCAGGTCGCCGATGCGCTGGAAGCCAAACATCGAGTAGTAGATGTAGAACGGGATCATCACGCGGTTGTTCGTCGAGTACGACGTCGCCGCGGCCACCCAGCTGGCCATGCCGCCGGCCTCGTTGATGCCTTCTTGCAGGATCTGGCCGGCCTTGTCCTCGCGGTAGTACATGACCTGGTCCTTGTCGACCGGGGTGTACAGCTGGCCCTTGGGGTTGTAAATGCCGATCTGGCGGAACAGGCCCTCCATGCCGAAGGTGCGCGCTTCGTCCACCAGGATGGGCACGACGCGCGGGCCCAGCTCCTTGTCGCGCAGCAGTTGCGTCAGGAAGCGCACGTAGGCCTGGGTGGTGGAGATTTCGCGCCCTTCGGGCGTGGGCTCCAGCACGGCCTTGAAGGTGTCCAGCGGCGGGATGGTGAAGCTCTCGTCGGCCTTCACGCGACGCTTGGGCAGGTAGCCGCCCAAGGCCTTGCGGCGCTCGTGCAGGTAGCGCATTTCCGGGGTGTCATCGGCCGGCTTGTAGTACGGCAGCTTGGGCAATTCGCTGTCCGGCACCGGGATGCCGAAGCGATCGCGGATGTACTTGATGTCGTCGTCGGTCAGCTTCTTGGTCTGGTGGACGGTGTTCTTGCCTTCACCGGCCTTGCCCATGCCGTAGCCCTTGACCGTCTTGACCAGCAACACGGTGGGCTGGCCCGTGGTGTTGTTATGGGCCTTGTGGAAGGCGGCGTACACCTTCTCGGGCTGGTGGCCGCCACGGCGCAGTTCGAAGATCTCTTCGTCGCTCATGTGCTCCACGAGCTTGGCCGTTTCGGGGTACTTGCCGAAGAAATTCTTGCGGACGTAGGCGCCGTCGTTGGCCTTCATGGCCTGGTAGTCGCCGTCCAGCGTTTCCATCATCAGCTGCTTGAGCTTGCCGCTCTTGTCGCGGGCCAGCAGCTCGTCCCAGCCCTTGCCCCAGATGAGCTTGATGACGTTCCAGCCGCTGCCGCGGAACTCGCTCTCCAGCTCTTGGATGATCTTGCCGTTGCCGCGCACCGGGCCGTCCAAGCGCTGCAGGTTGCAGTTCACAACGAACACCAGGTTGTCCAGGCCCTCACGCGCCGCCAGGCCGATGGCACCCAGCGATTCCGGTTCGTCCATCTCACCGTCGCCCATGAAGGCCCAGACCTTGCGATTGGCCGTGTCGGCGATGCCGCGGGCGCCCAGGTACTTCAGGAAACGGGCTTGGTAGATGGCCATCAGGGGCCCCAGGCCCATGCTGACGGTGGGGAACTGCCAGAAGTCCGGCATCAGCTTGGGGTGCGGGTAGCTGGACAGGCCCTTGCCGTCCACCTCTTGGCGGAAGCTGTCGAGCTGGGCCTCGGTCAGGCGGCCTTCCAGGTAGGCCCGGGCGTAGATGCCGGGGGAGCTGTGGCCCTGGATGTAGAGCAGGTCGCCACCATGGTTCTCGCTTTCGGCGTGCCAAAAGTGGTTGAAGCCCGCCCCCAGCATCGAGGCCAGCGAGGCGAAGGAGCCGATGTGGCCGCCCAGGTCGCCGCCATCGGCCGGGTTCAGGCGGTTGGCGCGCACCACCATGGCCATGGCGTTCCAGCGCATGTAAGCGCGCAGGCGCTTTTCGATCTCGATGTTGCCGGGGCACTTGGCCTCTTGGTCCGGCGGGATGGTGTTCAGGTAGGCCGTGTTGGCGCTGAAGGGCACGTCGATGCCGGCCTGGCGGGCTTCGTCGATCAAGGCTTCCAAGATGAAGTGCGCCCGCGCACTGCCCCCATCCGCGCCCTCGGTGCCGATGACGGCCTTCAGGGCATCCAGCCACTCTTGCGTTTCTTGGGGGTCGCGGTCGCCGGCGCGCGCGCCGAGGAAGTCTTGGGGTTGGGCCGACATGGGCGTCTCCGTCGCTTTTTTAGAGGGAAGGCTCAAAAACGGGCGGCAGTGTCGCACAAGCCCCATAAATTTCAAATGACGGCCACTAATTGCGCATTATGAAATCAAAAGGCAGCGGGAATAATCACTTCATGCCTTTGCTCGCTCAATGGGCCGAAAGCGCCCAGGCCACCCTGAGACCTCTGCTGGCCACCTACGCCCGGTGGTGGCGACGGCAGTCGCCGGCCCGGCAAGACCGCTTCGCGACCTTGGGGCCGCTGTTCTCGGTGATGCTGTTTTTGGCCGCGATCGTTCTGGCCTTCTGGTACCTGCGCAACGAGGAGCTGGAACGCGAAACCGAGGCGGTGAAGCGCGACACCGAAATCGCCCAGCAGCAGGTCCGCCTGCGGCTGATCGAAAACCAAGAGCAGTTGGCGCGCATGGCCCGAGAGGTGGTCACCCGCCAGATTTCGCCCCAGGACTTCGCCGCCCAAGCCATGGCCTTCGCGCGCGAGCGCCCCGAGGTCACCCACATCACCTGGCTGAATGCCCAACGCGACCGCCGCGCCAGCATCAGCAGCACGGGCTTCCAAGCCAACCATTTGATGGTCCCGGGTTCCGGCGACCCCTCCATGCCCTCGGTCGGCAACGCGCCCGACCAAGCCTTCATCCTGGCCAAGGAGCGCCGTCAAACGGCCTACTCCGGCGCCTTTCGGGATGCCATCGGCAGCCTGGTGTTTCAGGTGCACGTGCCCCTGGTCGACCGCAACGGCTTTGGCGGCGTGCTCATCGCCGAGTACGGTGTGGAGGCCCTGCTGCGCTACTACGTGCCCAACGAGGTGACGGCGCGGCACCCCATGGCCATCGTGGACGACACCACGCTGCTGGCCAGCACCTCTGGCCCGCCGGACCCGCGCGTCAACGAGCGTGCCCTCATCGCACACGACGTGCCGCTGTCCCCCGCCTTCAACGGGTTGCGCCTGCGCGGCACCGGCTACCGCACCTCCATCGGCCTGATCTCCAACACCCTGTTCTGGATGGTGGTGGCGCTGGCGGTGCTGACCGTGTGGATGCTGCTGGGCACTTGGCGCCACATGCGCCGCCGCCTGCACATGCAAAACGCCCTGCTGGCGGAAACCAACTTCCGCCGCGCCATGGAGAACTCCATGCTCACCGGCATGCGTGCGCTGGACATGGAGTCGCGCATCGCCTACGTGAACCCCTCGTTCTGCGCCATGACGGGCTTCACCGAGGCCGAGCTGCTGGGCTGCCGACCCCCCTTCCCTTTCTGGCCCCGCGACCGCCTGGACGAAAACCAGCGCCTGCTCGACCAAGAAATGCAGGGGCGCAGCCCCAGCGGCGGGGTCGAGGTGAAGGTGATGCGCAAGGACGGATCCGTCTTTGACGCCCGCATGTACGTCAGCCCCTTGGTGGACCCCAAGGGCAAGCAGACGGGCTGGATGACCTCGATGACCAACATCACCGAGGCCAAGCGCGTGCGCGACCAGCTCAGCGCCAGCCACGAGCGTTTCACCACGGTGCTGGAAGGGCTCGACGCCGCCGTCTCGGTGGTCTCCGTTCCCGCCCAAGAGCTGCTGTTCGCCAACCGCAGCTACCGGGTTTGGTTCGGTGCCGAAAACGAAGGCCACCTGGCCCTGGCCCAAGAGCCCGTGCGGCCGGCTGAGTTGCAGGGCGACAGCGTGGACGACGCCAGCGGCCTGCCCGCGCAGGAGCTGACCGATGCCTCGGGCGCCGGCATCGGCACCACGCCGCGCGAGGTCTACGTCGACAGCGTGGACCGCTGGTTCGACGTGCGCACCCGCTACCTGCAGTGGACCGACGGGCGGCTGGCGCAAATGCTCATCGCCACCGACATCACCCAGCGCCGCGCCGCGGAGCAACAGGCCCAAGTGCAGGCGGAAAAAGCCCAGGTCACCAGCCGCCTGATCACCATGGGCGAGATGGCGTCCTCGGTGGCCCATGAGCTGAACCAACCCCTCACCGCCATCACCAACTACTGCAACGGCATGATCAGCCGCGTCAAGGGCGACACCATCGCCAAGGACGACCTGCTGGCCGCGCTCGAAAAAACCAGCAAGCAGGCGCAACGGGCGGGGCAAGTCATCCACCGGATCCGCGCCTTCGTCAAGAAGAGCGAGCCCCAGCGGGTTCCCGCGCAAGCGGCCAACATCGTGGACGACGCCGTGGAATTGGCCTCGTTCGAGCTGCGCCGCCGCAACGTCCAGTTGCACACCTATGTGGCGCAGCGCCTGCCCGCGCTCTCGGTCGACCCCATCCTGATCGAGCAGGTGCTGCTCAACCTGCTGAAGAACGCCGCCGAGGCCATCGACAACGCCAAACTGCCCCCCTCGCGTCGGCACGTGGAGTTGCGCGTCGTGCCCCGCCACATGCCCGACCAAGGCGGCACCATCGAGTTCGCCGTGACCGACACCGGCCCCGGCTTGCCCGAGGAGGTGCTGGACCGGATGTTCGAGGCGTTCTACTCGACCAAGACCGACGGACTCGGCATCGGCCTAGGGTTATGCCGGTCCATCGTCGAGTCGCACAAGGGCCGGCTGCGTGCTGAGAATCTTTACAATGGAGAGCTTCTTTCGGGCTGCCGCTTCTCGTTCACCATCCCCGTGGACGCCAAACCCGCAGACACCGCCGCTCACCCCTTGATGGCCTCGAACCCATGAGCTTGATCCCCAAGAAAGGCAACGTCTTTGTCGTCGACGATGACGAGGCCGTGCGCGACTCCCTGCAGTGGCTGCTCGAAGGCAAGGACTACCGCGTCAAGTGCTACGACTCGGCCGAGAACTTCCTCGCCCGCTTCGACCCGCGTGAAGTGGCCTGCCTGATTTGCGACATCCGCATGGACGGCATGAGCGGCCTGGAGTTGCAAGACAAGCTCATCGAGCGCAAGAGCCCGCTGCCCATCGCCTTCATCACCGGCCACGGCGACGTGCCCATGGCGGTGCAGACGATGAAAAAGGGCGCCATCGACTTCGTCGAGAAACCTTTCAAAGAAGAGTCGCTGGTGGCCCTGGTCGAGAAGATGCTCGACCAAGCCCGCACGGCCTTCGCCAGCTACCAAGAGGCCGCCAGCCGCGACGCGCTGCTCAGCCGCCTGACCACCCGCGAAGCCCAAGTGCTGGAGCGCATCGTGGCTGGCCGCCTGAACAAGCAGATCGCCGACGACCTGGGCATCAGCATCAAGACCGTGGAAGCGCACCGCGCCAACATCATGGAAAAGCTGAACGCCAACACCGTGGCCGACCTGCTGAAGATCGCCCTCGGCGCGCAAACCGCCAAGGCTTGATCCGCCCAACCCCGAAGGCCGCTCCCCTGAGCGGCCTTTTTCGTTTCTGAAAGGATGTTTCCCATGCCAGCACAACTCATCGATGGCAACGCCCTGTCCAAGCAAATCCGCTCGGAGATCGCCGAGAAGGCAGCCGCCCTGACCGCCCGTGGCCTGCAGCCTGGGTTGGCCGTGATCTTGGTCGGCGAAGACCCGGCCAGCCATGTCTACGTGCGCAACAAGGTCAAGGCTTGCCAAGACGCAGGCTTCAAGTCCGTGTTGGAGAAGTACGAGACCAGCCTCAGCGAAGCCGATCTGCTGGCCCGCATCGAGGCCTTGAATACCGATCCATCGATCCACGGCATCTTGGTTCAGATGCCGCTTCCCAAGCACATCGACCCGCACAGGGTCATCGAAGCCATTTCTGCACGCAAGGATGTGGACGGCTACTCGACGCTCAGTGCAGGCGAGCTCATGACCCAGTTGCCGGGCTTCCGACCCTGCACGCCTTACGGCTGCATGAAGCTGATCGAAAGCACGGGCTACGACTTGCGCGGCAAGCACGCCGTGGTGATCGGTCGCAGCAACACCGTGGGCAAGCCCATGGCACTGCTGCTGCTGCAAGCGAATGCCACTGTCACCCTCTGCCACAGCGGCACCCCAGACATTGGCCATCACACCCGGCAAGCGGATGTGGTGGTGGCTGCCGTCGGGCGCCGCAACGTTCTGACAGCTGACATGGTGAAGCCTGGGGCACTGGTGATCGACGTGGGCATCAACCGCGACGAGGCCGGCAAGCTCTGCGGTGACGTGGACTTCGACGCCGTCAAGGAGGTTGCGAGCTGGATCACGCCCGTTCCGGGCGGCGTCGGCCCGATGACCATCACCATGCTGCTTCAGAACACGCTCGAAGCCGCCCAACGTAAGGCGCAAGCATGAGCAACCCGCTGCTGTCTCCGGACCACCTCCCCGACTTCGCGGCCATCCGCCCCGAGCACATCCAGCCCGCCATCACCGAGTTGCTGGCCCAGGCCCAGGCGGCGCAAGAGAAGGTCACCGACCCCGACTTCCCCGCCGACCTGCACGCCATGGAGCGCGAGCTCGACGTGGCCACCGACGCGCTGGGCCTGGCCTGGGGCGCCATCGGCCACCTCAACGCCGTGGCCGACACGCCCGCGCTGCGCGAGGCCTACAACGCCATGCTGCCGGCGGTGAGCGAGTTCTTCAGCGGCCTGGGCAGCGACGAACGCCTGTACGCCAAGTACAAGGCCGCGCCCATCCCGCACGACCCCGCCGAGCAGCGCGCGCTGAAGCTGGCGCTGCAAGGCTTCGTGCTCGGGGGCGCCGAGCTGCAGGGCGAGGCCAAGGAGCGCTTTGCCGCCATCCAGACCCGCAGCGCCGAGCTGACCCAGGCCTACAGCGAGCACGTGATGGACGCGACCGACCGCTTCGCCCTGTTCGTGCCGCCCGAGCGCCTGGCCGGCGTGCCGGAGGACGTGGTGGCCCACGCCAAGGCCCTGGCCGAGGCCGAAGGCCAGCCCGGTCAGTGCAAGCTGACCCTGCACTTCCCCAGCTACGGCCCGGTGATGCAGTACGCGCACGACCGCGCCTTGCGCGAACAGCTCTACCGCGCCTACGCCACCCGCGCCAGCGAGCTGGGCGACCCCGCGCTGGACAACACCACCCTGATGCACGAGATCGTGGCCCTGCGCCACAAAGAAGCCGCGCTGCTGGGGCACCCGCACTTTGCGTCGGTCAGCCTCGTGCCCAAGATGGCCGACTCGGCCGAGCAGGTGCTGGCATTTTTGCGCGACCTGGCCACCAAGGCCCGCCCTTTCGCCGAGAACGACCTGGCCGCCGTGCGCGCCCACGCCCTCACGCTGGGCTTGCACGACCTGCAAGCCTGGGACGTCTCGTACGTGAGCGAATCGCTGAAAGCGGCGCAGTACAGCTACAGCGAGCAAGAGGTTCGCCAGTACCTGACCCTGCCGCATGTGCTGGACGGCCTGTTCGCGCTGCTCAAGGACGTGTTCGGCCTGACGCTGACGCCCGTCGAAGCCTCGCAAGCCTCGGTGTGGCACGACAGCGTCCGCCTCCTCGCCCTGCACCGCGACGGGCAGCTGGTCGGCCACGTCTACCTGGACCTGATCGCCCGCCCTGGCAAGCGACCCGGGGCGTGGATGGACGACGTGCGCGGCCGCTGGAAGCGCCCCGACACGGGCCACGTGCAAAGCCCGGTGGCGCACCTGGTGTGCAACTTCGCCCCTGGCGCCGACGGCCAGCCCAGCCTGCTCACCCACGACGACGTGACCACCCTGTTCCACGAGTGGGGCCACGGCCTGCACCACCTGCTGACTCAGGTGACGGTGGGCGGCGTGTCGGGCATCGACGGCGTGGAATGGGACGCCGTGGAGCTGCCCAGCCAGTTCATGGAGAACCTGGCCTGGGAATGGCCCGTGCTGGAGCGTTTGACCAAGCACGTGACGACGGGCGAGCCCCTCCCCCGCGCGCTGTTCGACAAGATGCTGGCCGCCAAGAACTTCCAGGCCGGCCTGCAAACCCTGCGTCAGGTGGAGTTCGCCCTCTTCGACATGCGCCTGCACGCGGAAGGCCCGCAAGACCCGCTGGCCCTGGTGCAGGCCGTGCGCGACGAGGTCTCGGTGCTGCCGCCGCCGGCCTTCAACCGCATGCCCCACAGCTTCAGCCACATCTACGCCGGTGGCTACGCGGCGGGCTACTACGGCTACAAGTGGGCCGAGGTGCTGAGCGCCGACTGCTGGGCCGCCTTCGAAGAAGAAGGCACGGCCAACCCGGCCACCGGCGCGCGCTTCGTGGCCGAGATCCTGGCCCGGGGCGGCTCCCGTCCGGCGATGGACAACTTCAAGGCCTTCCGCGGCCGCGAGCCGTCCATCGATGCCCTGCTGCGCCACCAAGGCATGGCCCTCGCCTGAGAATCAGCCCATGTCTGCCGTCATCGCGCTCAACCACCTCACCAACGCCGATTTGCACTGCCACTCCACCGTGAGCGACGGTGGCTTGGCCCCGGCCGCCGTGGCCGCACGGGCCGCCGCCGCCGGCGTGCAGTTGTGGGCGCTGACCGACCACGACGAGATCGGCGGCATCGCCGAAGCGCGCGAGGCAGCGCTGCGCATGGGCATGGCCTACCTCACCGGCGTCGAGATCAGCGTCAGCTTCGCCGGCCAGGTGGTGCACATCGTGGGCCTGGGCTTCGACGAAACCCACCCGGCGCTGCGCGAGGGCCTGCGCGCGACGCGTGGCGGGCGCGAACCCCGGGCGCGCGAGATGGCCGCCGGGCTGGCCCAGGTGGGCATCCACGGCGCCTTCGAAGGGGCGCTCACCTTCGTGGGCAACCCCGAGCTGATCTCGCGCACCCACTTCGCGCGCTGGCTGGTGGAAGCCGGCCACTGCCGCAGCGTGCCCGAGGTCTTCCACAAGTACCTGACCGAAGGCAAGCCGGGCTACGTGCCGCACCGATGGGCTGCACTGGGCGACGCCATCCGCTGGATCCGCGATGCGGGCGGCATCGCCGTCATCGCCCACCCGGCGCGCTACGCCTTCACCCCCAATGAAGAACTGGCGCTGTTCAACGACTTCATCGCCCATGGCGGCCGCGGCGTCGAGGTGCTGACGGGCAGCCACTCGGCCAGTGAGTCGATCAAGTACGCCGGCATGGCCAAGGAGTTCGGCCTGCTGGCCTCGCGCGGCAGCGATTTCCACGCCCCCGAGGAAAGCCGCACCGACTTGGGCAGCCTGCCCGACCTGAGCGGCGACCTGGAGCCCGTTTGGGTGGCCCTGGCCGACCGCGTTCAAAGGCCTCACTGAGCCGCACGGACTGCGCATGTCGGCCCTCTTTTTCGAAGTCCACCCGCAGAACCCCCAGCCCCGCCTGCTCAAGCAAGCGGCGCAGATCATCCATGCCGGCGGTGTGGCCGCCATCCCCACCGACAGCAGCTATGCCTTGGTCTGCCACCTGGACGACAAGGCCGCTGTGGACGCCCTGCGCCGCGTGCGCGGCGTGGACGACAAGCACCACCTGACCCTGCTGTGCCGCGACTTGTCCGAACTGGCCAGCTACGCCATGGTGGACAACAAGCAATACCGCCTGCTCAAGAGCGTCACGCCCGGGCCGTACACCTTCATCCTGCCGGCCACCAAGGAAGTGCCACGGCGGGTGTCGCACCCCAGCCGCCGCACCATCGGCCTGCGCGTGCCCGAGGGGCCGGTGACCCAGCAGTTGCTGGACATCCTCGGCCAACCCTTGTTGGCCACCACGCTGATCCCGCCCGGAGAAACCGAGGCCCTGAACGACTCGGACGAGATCCGCGAGCGCTTCGGCCATGCGCTGCAAGCCATCGTGTGCGCCGGCGCCTGCCCGCTGGAGCCCACCACGGTGGTGGACCTGAGCCAAGGCGAACCCACGGTGCTGCGCCGCGGCCGCGGCTCACTGGCGGCGCTGGGCCTCGACGATTGACAGCAGCCGTGCCGGGTCCAGGCCCAGCACGACCTGCCCGTGCAGCACGAAGGTGGGCGTGGCCAAGGCGCCTGCACGCACGTAACGCTGCCGGCAGGCCGCATCGCGCTCGATGAAGCACTCCTGGAACGGCACCTGCGCCTCGGTCAGCCACGCCCGCGCCCGGTGGCAGTAGCCGCAGCTGACCGAGCTGATCATCTGCAACTCGCCGGGCAGCAAAGCGGCCCGCAATGCCACGCCTTGCGCCGCCGTGCCTGGCGGCTGGGCCTGCTTGAGCCAGCCGCCCAACCCGAAGGCCAGCCCCATCGCCACCAGGGCGATGAGCCACTCCGTGCGGGTCAGGCGCCGGCTCAAAACCGCCTCATGCCTGGGCCGCGGTGACCACCATCTCCACGCGCCAGTTCGGCCGCGCCAGCGCGGCCTGCACCGTGGCGCGCGGCGGGGCGAAGCCAGGGGCCACCCAGGCGTCCCACACGCGGTTCATGCCGTCGTAGTCCGCCAGGTCGCGCAGGAAGATCTCCACGCGCAGCAGGTGCTGCTTGCTGGAGCCCGCCTCGGCCAGCAGGCGGTCCACCATGCCCAGCACCTCGGCGGTCTGGGCTTCGATGTCGCCGTCGGCGGTTTGGTCGGCCACCTGGCCCGCGAGGTAAACCACGCCGTTGTGGATGGCGGCCTCGCTGTAGCGCTTGGCCATACCGATGCGTTGAACTTCAGCCATTCTTCTTTGCTCCGAGTTTGGATTCCGTGCCTGCCAGCAGGCGTTCGATGTTGGCGCGGTGGCGCCAGACGAGCAGCGCGCCCATCGCGGCCGTGCCCCAGACGATGGGGCCCAGGCCCCAGATCAGCGCTTGGTAGAAAGGCGCAAAGGCCGCCGCCACCATCGAGGCCAGCGACACGAAGCGCGAGAAGGCCACGATGAGCGCGAAGCTGGCCAGCGTGGCCACGCCCAGCAAGGGGTTCAGCGCGAACAGCACGCCGGCCGCCGTGGCGACGCCCTTGCCGCCCTGGAACTTGAAGAACACCGGCCACAGGTGGCCCAAAAATGCCGCCAAGCCCACGGCCACCGCCGCGTCCACGCCCAAGCCCAGGGGCTGGCCCCACAGGTAAACCGCCAGCACGGGCAAGTAACCCTTCAGCGCGTCGAACACCAGCGTGACGATGGCCGCCGCCTTGCTACCACTGCGCAGCACGTTGGTGGCGCCGGGATTGCCGCTGCCGTAGGTGCGCGGGTCGGCCAGGCCCATCAAGCGGCTGGTGATGACGGCGAACGACAGGGAGCCGATCAGGTAGGCCGCGACCACGGCCAGCACGAGGTTGAGGTTCATGCCCGTCATTGTGGCGAAGCGCAGTCCACCGGCCGCGCCCCCAGGGCTTGGGTCAGCACCTGCGGGTCGAGGCCGACCAAGAAACCGCGCCGACCGCCGTTGATGCAGATGCGCGGCAAGACCAAGATGCTCTGCTGCACGTAAATGGGCATGGCCTTGCGCAGCCCGAAGGGCGAGGTGCCGCCCACCAGGTAGCCGCTGTGGCGCTGCGCCACCTCGGGCTTGCAGGGCTCCACCTTCTTGCAGGGAATCTGGCGAGCCAACTCCTTCAGGCTCACCGTGCGGTCGCCGTGCATCAGCACCACCAGGGGCTCGGCCTTGTCGTCCTGCATCACCAGGGTCTTGACCACCGCGTGCTCGTCCACGCCCAGCTGCTTGCTGGACTCGGCCGTGCCGCCGTGCTCCACGTAGTCGTAGGGGTGCTCGGTGAAGGCAATGCCGTGGGCCTTGAGCCAGTCGGTCGCCGGCGTGGCGCTGACATGGGGTGACTTCTTCATGCCGCCATTGTCCCGGGGCACACTGCGCGGGCTTTGCGAGTCACCGTTTCCCGATCCCGAGGGCCCATCCTGTTGGCCGTGCTGGCTGCCCATGCGGCGCTGCTGGCCGCGCTGTGGAGGTGGCCCGCGGCACCGTGGCCTGCACCCGAGAAGGCCCTCAGCACGCTTCGCTGGGTGGCCACACCCCCGGCCCGCCCCACGGCGCCGACGGCGCGACCCACACGGGCCACGACGCCAGCGGCACGGCCTGCAGAGCCAACACCAGCGGCGCCGGCCGCGGACAAAGCAGCACCGTCGGACTCCACCGCCATCACCCTGCCCCCGCCCTCGCCAGGCGCACCGCCTGCCTCGGCTCCGCTGAACCTGGCGCTGCCCCCCAGCTTCCGCGGCGAGGGCCCGATGGTGCCGGCCCGCCAGGCCCAGGGCGATGCGCGCGCCAACTCGCCCCGGCCCAGCCTGGGCGATCAGCTCTTCGGCGCGAATGGCGGGGCCGAGGTGCGCATCGAAACCCAGGCCGGCGCGCAGATCCGCGGGCCGCAAGGCAGTTGCATCCAGGTCACGAACAACACCTGGGCGCAGATGAACCCCATGGACCCCAACGCCCGCGCCCTGCCCAGCAAGGTGCACGACTGCAGCAAACTCGCCCCTGGTGCTGCCCGCCACGCTCGACCCAAATGACCGCCCCTTACTCGCCCCGCCGCCTGCCCACCTCGCGCTTCGAAACCCTGCGCGGCTTGCGCGCCCACGCCTTGCAGTGGGAAGGGGATGCCCGCCGCCCCCTGCGCGTGCTGCTGCACGGCTGGATGGACGTGGCCGCCTCGTTCCAGTTCCTGGTCGACGCCTTCGCCGACGACGCACCGGTCCTTGCCATCGACTGGCGCGGCTTTGGCGACAGCGCGCCCAGCGGCGCCGACGCCTACTGGTTCGCCGACTACGCCGCCGACCTCGACGCCTGGCTGCACCTCCTTAGCCCCGATGCGCCTGTGGATCTCATCGCCCACAGCATGGGCGGCAACGTGGCCATGCTGTACGCCGGCGTGCGCCCCGAGCGCGTGCGGCGCCTGGTGAACCTGGAGGGCTACGGCCTGCCCGACAGCCCGCCGGCCGCCGCCCCAGAACGGATGCGGCGTTGGTTGGACGAATTGCAGGCGCCCGCCCAACTCAAGCCCTACCCCAGCCTGGACGCCGTGGCGGCGCGCCTGCGCAAAACGAACCCGCGCCTGACCGCTGACAAGGCGGCTTGGCTGGCCCAGCACTGGACCGCCCAGGGCGCCGACGGGCAGTACCACCTCAAGGCCGACCCAGCGCACAAACGCAGCCACGCGGTGCCCTACCGCAAGGCCGAAGCCTTGGCCATCTGGGCGCGCATCGCGGCACCCACCTTGCTGGTGGAGGGGGAGGACGACGCGCTGCGGCTTTTTTGGGCCGACCGCTACCCGCGCAGCGACTTCGAGGAGCGCCTGGCGGTGGTGCCCTCGCTGCAACAGCACCGCCTGGCCGACTGCGGCCACATGCTGCACCACGACCAGCCCGAAGCGCTGGCGCAGGTCATCGAGGCTTTTTTGGCCTGAAAGGGTGAGCGCGCCCTCGACTCACTCGCGGTGGTAGGGGTGGCCCGCGCCGATGGACCAAGCCCGGTACAGGGCCTCCACCAACAGCACGCGGGCCAGCGCATGCGGCAGGGTCAGGTCCGACAGGCGGAGCTTTTCGTCGGCCTGGGCCTTGAGGGCGGGGTCCAGGCCATCGGGCCCGCCCATGTAGAGCACCACGTCGCGGCCATCGGCCTTCCAGCGCTCCAGGCGTTCGGCCAGTTGCACCGAGGTCTGGCGCTCGCCGCGCTCGTCCAGCACCACGCGCCGGGCCCCTTTGGGGGTGGCCTCCAGCAGGCGCTGGGCTTCGGCGGCCATCATCTGGCTGGGGGTCTTGCCGGTGGTGCGCGGCTCGGCCTTCACGGTTTTGAGCTCGAGCGGCAAGTCGGGCGGAAAGCGCTTGACCAGGTCGG
This sequence comes from Inhella sp., assembly GCF_027532025.1. Classification (GTDB taxonomy): domain Bacteria; phylum Pseudomonadota; class Gammaproteobacteria; order Burkholderiales; family Burkholderiaceae_C; genus Inhella. The sequence goes on from NZ_JAPZSY010000135.1 coordinate 14,638, forward strand.
CCGTGGCCTCGTCGGCCCAGGCGGGCAGACGCTGGCCCACGGCCAGCAGCAAGAGCTGCATTTACTTCTTGGGGGCGGGCTTCTTGGCCGGTGCCTTTTTGGCGGCCACGGCCTTTTTGGCGGCGGCCGGCAGGCTGCGGGCGCTCGACGTTGCAGTCTTGGGGGCTGGGGCCCTCTTGGCCGCGGTCTTGGCGGGGGCGGCCTTCACGGCTGGCTTCTTGGCCGCCGGCTTGGTGGCGCCCACCACCACCGTCTTCACCGGCGCGGCGCGCTTCGGGGCCGCTTTCTTGGCGGGCGTGGCCTTCTTGGCCACGGGCTGAGCGGCCGGCTTGGCGGCCGGCTTGGCGGCCGGCTCGCCCTTCAAGGCTTCGGCGGCGCTGCCCGAGCGGCGGCTGGCCGGGGCCTTGCTGGCCTTTTTGGCCGGGGCCGCCTCGGGCTCGCTGGCCTTGGGCAGCTTCTTGGGCTCGCTGGCTTTGAGCTTGACCGGCTTTTCGCCCCAAATCTCTTCCAAGTGGTAGTAGTCGCGGATGGCGGGCTGCATCACGTGCACCACGGCCGCGCCGCAGTCCACGATGATCCATTCGCCGTTGTCCTCGCCCTCGGTGCGCAGTACCTCGGCACCGGCCTTCTTGACGGCGTCTCGCACACTGGCGGCCAGGGCGCGGGTTTGGCGGTTGCTGGTGCCGCTGGCCACGACGACCCGCTCGAACAAGGGCGACAGCGCCTCGGTGTTGAACACTTGGATGTTCTGGGCCTTGACGTCTTCCAGACCGTCGACGATGGCGCGTTGCAGCTTGCGGATGTCCATGCGGGTGGTGCTCGCCTTCAGGCGATGTAGAGAGAGTGTTGGGCAATGTAGCGGGCAACCTCGTTGCCCACCAAGGGGGAAATGTCGGCACCCTGCGCGACTGCGGCGCGCACGCCACTGGCGCTCACCGCATCAGCGGGCAGGTGCAGGTGCACCGCGCGGTGCGGGGGCAGGGCCGGGTCGGGCGCCACGGCGGCATCGCCCCGGCCCACCACGGCCAGGGTGCAGGCGGCCAGCAGCGCGTCCACGCGCCGCCAGCTGGACAGGTGGGCGTACTGGTCCTGGCCGATCACCAAGAACCATTCGCCCGGCTGCGATGCTTGCAGCGCGTCCAGGGTGTCGGCGCTGACGCTGGGCGCCGACCGGTCCAGCTCCCACGACGACACGCTCACCCGGTCCAGACCGGCCATTTGCAGCCGGGTCATGGCCAATCGGTGGGGGGCGGCGGCCATGGCTTGCCCGGCCTTCTGCCAGGGCTGACCGGCGGGCATCACCACCAACGCGTCCAGCGACAACTGCGCCACCGCGGCCTGCGCCAGCGCACGATGCGCGCGGTGCGGCGGGTTGAAGCTGCCGCCGAACAGGCCCAGCCGTGTCACAGCCACAAGGTGGTGGCCGGCTCGTCGGCCCAGTCGCGCGGGCGCAGGAAGTCGCTGTAAAGCTTGGCCTCGGGCGTGCCGGGTTCGGGCGCCCATTGGTAGCGCCACTTCACCTCGGGCGGCATGGACAGCAAGATGGATTCGGTGCGCCCCCCGCTTTGCAGGCCGAACAGCGTGCCGCGGTCCCACACGAGGTTGAACTCGACGTAGCGACCGCGCCGGTAGGCCTGGAAGTCGCGCTCGCGCTCGCCGTAGGCGTAGCCGTGGCGGCGCTCGACGATGGGGGCATACGCACCCAAAAAGGCATCGCCCAGCGCCTGCATCAGCGCAAAGCCGCCGTCGAAACCCCCTTCTTCGTAGTCGTCCCAGAACACCCCGCCCACGCCACGGGGCTCGTTGCGGTGCTTCAAAAAGAAGTACTCGTCGCAGTCGGGCTTGAAGCGTGCGTAGCGCTCGGGGCCCACGGCGTCGCGGCACACGCGGTGGAAGTGCTGCGCGTCGCGCTCGAACCCGTAGTAAGGCGTCAGGTCCATGCCGCCGCCCCACCAACTCACGGCCTCGCCCTCTGCCGGTTGGGCCGAGAGCATGCGCACGTTCAAGTGCACCGTGGGCACGAAGGGGTTGTGCGGGTGGATGACCAGGCTCACGCCCAAGGCCTCGAACGGCGCCCCGGCCAGGTGCGGACGCGCGGCCGTGGCCGACGGCGGCAGCACACGGCCTTTGACGTGGCTGAACAGCACCGCCGCGCGCTCGAACACGGCGCCGCCCTCCAGCATGCGGCTCAGGCCGTCGCCCTCCAAGCGACCTCCGGGCTCGCGCTGCCAAGCGTCGCTGGCGAAAGGGCTGCCGTCCAGGGCTTCCAGGCCGCTGACGATGCGCTGTTGCAGGCCCAGCAAGTAGACGCGAACGGTGTCGGTAGGCAGGGTCATGGTTTCAAACGGATGGGACTGGCCAAGTGCGGGCGGAAGCCCTGTTTGTCGCCGAGCACGGCGCGGAAGGTGGCGAAATCGACCTCCGCGTCTCCCGTGGGCACGACGAAGTCGGTGAGCGCGATGCAACGCGTGGGCACGTCGAACGAGGCCAAGCCGATGGGCACGCCCGCCTGCACCGCCACTTGGTAAGCGCCGCTGCGCCAGCCGGGTGTCAGGGAGCGCGTGCCCTCGGGCGCGATGGCCAGCCAGAAGTTCTCGCCACGCTCGCGGGCCTCGCGCATCTGAGCCGCGGTCTGGCCCACCACGCCATGCTTGCTGTGCCGGTCGACCGGAATGCCCCCGATCCACCGCGCCCAAGCGCCCAGCAGCGGCACCTTGAACAGGCTGTCCTTGCCCCAATAGCGGATCTGCACGCCCAGGGCCCACTTGGCCAGCACGCCGATGACGAAGTCCCAGTTGGAGGTGTGGGGGTAGACCAGGATGACGCCTTGGCGGGCGGGCAGCCCGTCAAAGCTCAAGCGCCAGCCGAAGCAGCGCAGGATGAAACGGGCGAGCGCACTGCCCCGCGGCTTGAATTCAGGCCGCGCAGGCAGGCGCTCCAGCGGCTTCACTTGCGCGCGATGGCCCGGTGGCCGATGTCGCGGCGGTGCTGCGCTCCGTCGAACTGGATCGAGGCCAGGGTCTCGTAGGCCCGCTGCTGCGCCACGCGCACCGACTCGCCCAGCGCCGTCACGCACAGCACGCGCCCGCCGCTGGTCACCAGTTGGCCGTCGCCATTCAGCGCCGTGCCCGCGTGGAAGACCATGGCGTCGTCGGCGTCGGCCGGCAGGCCGGTGATGGCGTCGCCCTTGCGCGGGGCCATCGGGTAGCCGTGCGCGGCCATGACGACGCCCAGGGCGGCGCGGCGGTCCCACTGGGGCTCGTGCTGGTCCAACTTGCCCTCGGTGGCGGCGTACAGCAGCTCGAACAGGTCGCTCTTGAGGCGCATCAGGATGGGTTGCGTCTCGGGGTCGCCCAGGCGGGCGTTGAACTCGATGGTTCGGGGGTGCCCCTCGGCGTCGATCATCAAGCCGGCGTACAGGAAGCCGGTGAAGGGCATGCCGTCTTGCGCCATGCCGGCGATGGTCGGCAAGATGATTTCGTGCATCACCCGCGCGTGCACGTTGGGCGTGACCACCGGCGCCGGCGAGTAAGCACCCATGCCGCCGGTGTTGGGGCCCACGTCGCCGTCTTGCAGGCGTTTGTGGTCCTGGCTGGTGGCCAGGGCCTGCACGTGCACGCCGTCGCTGACGACGATGAAGCTGGCCTCCTCGCCTTCCAAGAACTGCTCGATCACCACCCGCGCGCCGTCGGCGTTGTGGGCCACGCCCAGCGTGTTGTCGCGCAGGATGTCGTCGATGGCGGCGTGCGCTTCGTCCAGCGTCATGGCCACGATCACGCCCTTGCCGGCGGCCAGGCCGTCGGCCTTGATGACGATGGGGGCGCCCTGCTCGGCCACGTAGGCGTGGGCCTCGTCGGCGTCGGTGAAGGTGTCGTAGCGGGCCGTGGGGATGTGGTGCCGCGCCATGAAGGCCTTGGCAAAGGCCTTGGAGCTTTCCAGCTGCGCGGCAGCCTTCGTCGGGCCAAAAATGCGCAGGCCGCGGGCGCGGAACAGGTCCACCACCCCAGCGGCCAACGGGGCCTCGGGGCCGACCACGGTGAGCGAGATCTTTTCCTGCTCGGCAAAGTCGGCCCACTGCTCGGGCGTGGTGAGTTGGGGCAGGGTCTTGAGCGATGCGTCCCGCGCCGTGCCGCCGTTGCCCGGCGCCACGAAGACCTGGCTCACCCGGGCCGACTGGGTCAGCTTCCAGGCGATGGCGTGTTCGCGGCCGCCGCCGCCGATGACGAGGACTTTCATCGAGACCTCCGCAGGACCGCCCCAAGGAGGTCGAGCGCCCCCGCGGGGGGCAGCGAGCGAACGCGAGCGTGGGGGCCCATCATTCCGAGATCTCGGCGTTGTGGAAGACGTTCTGCACGTCGTCCAGGTCTTCGATCACGTCCAACAGCTTTTGCATGCGGGCGGCGTCGTCGCCGGCCAGGGCGATGGTGTTCTCGGGGCGCATGGTCACCTCGGCCACCTCGGCGGTGAAGCCTTTGGCGAGCAAGGCATCGCGCACGGCCTCGAAATCTCCCGTGGCGGTGAGCACCTCGATGGCGCCGTCGTCGCCGGTGATCACGTCCTCGGCGCCGGCGTCCAGCGCGGCTTCCATCAGCGCGTCTTCGGGGGTGCCCGGGGCAAAAATCAGTTGGCCCACATGCTTGAACTGGAAGGCCACCGAGCCCTCGGTGCCCAGGTTGCCGCCGTACTTGCTGAAGGCGTGGCGCACCTCGGCCACGGTGCGCACGCGGTTGTCGGTCATCGTGTCCACGATGACGGCCGCGCCGCCGATGCCGTAGCCCTCGTAGCGGATTTCTTCGTAGGTCACGCCGTCGAGGTTGCCCGTGGCCTTGTCCACGTTGCGCTTGATGTTGTCGGCCGGCATGTTGGCCGCCTTGGCCTTCTCGATGGCCAGGCGCAAGCGGGGGTTCATGGCCACATCGCCGCCGCCCGTGCGGGCCGCCACGATGATTTCGCGGGTCAGCCGCGTCCAGACCTTGCCGCGCTTTTCATCCTGCCGTCCCTTGCGGTGCTGGATGTTGGCCCATTTGGAATGCCCTGCCATGGGGTCACCGATCTCATGTTCTGAAGGGGCCCGCATTCTAGAAGCCGGCCCCCGGCGGCCCCGGGTCGTCTCGCTAGACTCGCCGCCTCCCCCGCTGTTCCATCCTCACCATGGCCGACCCCCTCCTGCTCGCCCGCCACGGCGACACCGTGTGCGAACTGCTGCCCGCGCTGGCCAACCGCCATGGCCTGATCACCGGCGCCACCGGCACGGGCAAGACCATCACCCTGCAAACCCTGGCCGAGCGCTTCAGCGCCATCGGGGTGCCGGTGTTCATGGCCGACGTGAAGGGCGACCTGACCGGCATCAGCCAAACCGGCGCGCCCAGCGAGAAGCTGCTGGCGGTGCTGAAGGACCGCGGCCTGGAGGCCCCTGCACCCACCCGCTGCCCCACCACCTTGTGGGACGTCTTCGGGAAGTCTGGGCACCCGGTGCGCGCCACGGTCAGCGACATGGGCCCCCTGCTGCTGGCCCGCATGCTGGCCTTGAACGAGACCCAGGCCGGCGTGCTGCAGCTGGTGTTCAAGATCGCCGACGACAACGGCCTGCTGCTGCTGGACCTGAAAGACCTGCGCGCCATGCTGCAGCACGTGGGCGACAACGCCAGCCAGTTCACCACCGAGTACGGCAACGTCAGCGCGGCCAGCATCGGCGCCATCCAACGGGGGTTGCTGCAAATCGAAGCCCAAGGCGGCGACCAGTTCTTCGGCGAGCCCATGCTCAACATCGCCGACTTCATGCAAACCGAGGGCGGTGCGGGCGTCATCAACATCCTGGCGGCCGACCAGCTGATGAACGCCCCCCGCCTGTACGCCACCTTCTTGCTGTGGATGCTGAGCGAGCTGTTCGAGACCCTGCCTGAGGTGGGCGACCTCGACAAGCCCAAGCTGGTGTTCTTCTTCGACGAGGCGCACCTGCTGTTCAAGGACGCCCCAGCGGCGCTGGTCGAGCGCATCGAGCTCGTCGTGCGTCTGGTGCGCTCCAAGGGCGTGGGCGTGTACTTCGTGACGCAAAACCCGCTCGACATTCCCGACACCGTGCTGGGCCAGTTGGGCAACCGCGTGCAGCACGCGCTGCGCGCCTTCACGCCGCGCGACCAAAAGGCCGTCAAAAGCGCGGCCGACACCATGCGGCCCAAGGACGGCCTGGACATCCAGGCCGCCATCACCGAACTCGGCGTGGGCGAGGCCTTGGTCAGCCTGCTGGACGCCAAGGGCCGCCCCAGCGTGACGGAGCGCGTGTTCGTGCTGCCCCCAGGCAGCCGCATCGGCCCCGTCAGCGAGGCCGAGCGCCAGGCCCTGATCGCCGGCTCCCTGGTGGCTGGGGTGTACGAAAAGCAGCTCGACCGCCAGTCGGCCTACGAAATGCTCAAGGGCGCCGCCGCCTCGGCCAGCGCCGCGCCACCCGCACCGGGCAGCGCGGCTCCGGCTCCGGCTCCGGCGCCGGCCGAGGGCAACAGCATGATGGACGGCCTGAAAGACGTACTGTTCGGCTCCACCGGCCCGCGCGGCGGTCGCCGTGAGGGCTTGGCCGAAGCCGCGGCCAAGTCGGCCATCCGCACCATCGGCTCCTCGGTCGGCCGCGAAATCGTGCGTGGCGTCCTGGGCAGCCTCTTGGGCGGCGGGCGCAAGCGGCGCTGAGGCCCCCTCCACTCGCGCCACCCCCGAGCCGATCGCACCGGCGCCGCACCACCGGTCGCAGCGTGCTGGGCCCCAGCGGCGCCGGCCGGCATGCTCGGGCCATCCGCCTCTTGCCATCCGTGCCGTGAACCCCGCCTCCGCCCTGTCGTCCGACCCCACCCGCTGGCGCTACCAACTGCTGGCCACCCTCGCCATCGGCACCTTCGTCGGCTTGCTGATGTACCTCATGCGCGGCCGCCAGTTCTGGGTCGGCATGGTGTACGCCCAATGCATCAGCTTCGGCATCGCCGGCTGCATCGGGCTGGCCCAAGCGGCCGTGTGCCGGGTGCTGCGTCGCAGCGACCCCGACAACCCCCACCTCCGCAAAAACTGGCCAGGCTGGCGCTGGATGGTGCCTTGCGTGCTGATCGGCGCCGTCGTGGGGCACGAGCTCGGCACCGTGCTGGCCGCCAGCCTGTTCGGGCACAGCCCGCAGTTCATGCTGGCCGGCACGGCCCGACAGTTGCTGTTTGGCCTGGGCTTCACCCTGCTGCTCAGCCTGGCGGCCACCCTGTTCTTCTACAACCGGGAGCGACTGCACCACCTGGAAGTGGCCCACGCCGAGCAGCAGCGGCAAGCGGCGCAGGCCCAGCTCACCGCGCTGCAGGCCCAACTCGAGCCGCACATGCTGTTCAACACCCTGGCCCACCTGCGCGTGCTCATCAAACGGCGCCCGGACGACGCCCAGGCCATGCTGGACGACCTCATCGCCTACTTGCGCGCCACCCTCGGCGCCAGCCGCACCCCCATGCACCCGCTGGCGACCGAGTTCGCCCGCTTGAGCGACTACCTGCGCCTGATGCAACGCCGCATGGGCGAGCGCCTGCGCGTGGACTTGCAACTGCCACCCGCGCTGGCCGCTCTGCCCGTGCCCCCCCTGCTGCTGCAGCCCCTGGTGGAGAACGCCATCCAGCACGGCCTGGAGCCCGCCATCGCCGGCGGCACCCTGCGCGTGACGGCGCACGGCCTTGGCGGGCAGCTGCAACTCGTGGTGGAAGACGACGGCGTGGGCCTGGGCGCCGCGCCAGCCTCGCAGGGCACCGGGTTCGGCACCCAACAGGTGCGGGATCGCATCGCCAACCAATACGGTCCCGCTGCGCGGCTGGATCTCCAGGCCATCGCCCCCCACGGCTGTCGAGCCACCCTCACCCTGCCCCTGAACGCCGCCCCATGAGCCCCATCACCTGCCTCATCGCCGAAGACGAACCCCTGCTGGCCGAGGCCCTGGCGGCCGAGCTGGCCAGCGCCTGGCCCGACCTCCAGCTGCTGGGCGTGGCCCCGAACGGACTGGCCGCCGTCGAGCAGGCCCTGGCGCTGCGGCCCAATGTGCTGTTCCTCGACATCCGCATGCCCGGCCAAAGCGGCCTGGACGCCGCCACCGCGCTGGCCGAGGACTGGCCCGACGACGCCGGACCCCTGCCCCTGATCGTGTTCGTCACCGCCTACGACGAGTACGCGCTCAAGGCCTTCGACGCCGCCGCCGTTGACTACGTGCTCAAGCCCGTCCAGGCCCCGCGCCTGGCGCAAACCGTGCAGCGCCTGCAGGCCCGGTGGGCGCAGCGACAGTCCTTGCCCCCCACCGACGACCCGCTCCAAGCCCTGCAGCGCTTGCTGGCCGCCCACGCCCAGCCCGCCAACGCCACCCCCAAGCTGCGCCACCTGCAAGCCGCGGTCGGCGACGCCATCGAACTCGTCCCCATCGACGCCCTGCTCTACCTGGAGGCCGCCGACAAGTACGTGCGCGCCGTCACCGCCGACCAGGACTACTGGGTGCGCGTGTCCTTGCGCGAGCTGCTGCCCCAACTCGACCCCGAGCGCTTTTGGCAGGTGCACCGCAGCACCGTGGTCAATATCGACGCCGTGGCCCGTGCCCAGCGCCTGGACAACGGTTTGGTCAAACTCAGCCTGCGCGGGCGGCCCGACACCGTCATGGTCAGCCGGGTGCACGCGGCCCGTTTCAAGGCCCAGTGAGGCCCCAGGCTGCCCTCAAATCCCCAGGGCAGACCGCATGGCGGCCACGTCGTGGTAGCCGCCACGCAGGCTTTCCACCACCTTCCCTTTGCGGTCGGTGACCGCAAAGTAGGGCACAGCACGGATCTTGGCCCGCTTCGTGAAGCGGCGGTCCGGGTCCAGCAGCACGGGCCGCTCGTAGTGGTCGGCGTAGCGCTTCAGGGCGTCGAGCTTGTCCATGCCCACCACCAGGGTCACGGGCACGCCCTGGGCCTCGACCTCGGCGCGCAGGGCGATGATCATGGGGTCGAGCTGCTGGCAGCTGCCACACCACGGCGCCACCACGATGGTCAGGCAGCGCTCCTGGTCGCAGCGCCCCCCCGCCATGCGCTGCAAGCCCACCTCACCTTGCCGGTACTCCGACAACAGCTCGCCGGGCAGGCGATCGCCACTGCGCCACCACAGCAGCGCCACCCCCAAGCCGATGACCACCATCCAGACCTTCATCGCGGGCTCCCCAGTTGCGCGTGCCAGCCGGCGCCAAGTGCCCCCATCGTAGGCAGCCCGGCCAGCCCGGCACGGCGGGGAAAGTCGGCTTCACAGCACCGGGCGCGCCGTGATAGCTTTTCAATCGCAGCCCGATCGTCCCGGCCCCAGCGCCGCCCACCGGGCTGGGCATCCCGACGGATGACTCGCCCCACACCGCCCATGCCCTCGATCCCCATCGCACCCGCCCATCGCCCCAGCGCCGCCGCGTCGCAGCCAGCCAACCGGGTGACGCGACGCGGCTGGGCCCGACTCGGCTTGGGGGGCCTGGCTGGTTGGGCGCTGGGCGGCGACGCCCCAGCCGCCAGCCCGGCGCTGACCCTGCGGGTGGGGTGGGACCACTACCCGCCCTTCCAAACCGAGCCACGGTCCAGCGCCGCATCGCCCGGCGGCCTCGACGTCGAACTGGGCCCTCTGGGCCCAGTTCGCTGAGCTTCGCCTGCAGTGGGTGCGGGCCCCTTGGGCGCGGCAACTGGCCGATGCCAAAACCGGCCACCTAGGAGTCTGCGCGGCAGAAGCCCCGGCCGTCGCCGAGATCCCGGGGGCGACAGGCGAGGCGCTGGCGCCGCCGCGTGGCGGGCTACGTCAGGAGCCGGCAACGACGCTTGTCGCCCCCGGGGCTCGGCCCGAAGGGTGGCCCCTGGATCCGGCGCAACCCAACACCCACCAACAAGAGCACACCACACCACCGCCCCCGCCCACCCACCCAGCGCCGG
>NZ_JAPZSY010000007.1 GCF_027532025.1 Inhella sp.
GAAGTCGTCGGTGGCCATCGGATGCTGTCCTCGATCTCCCAGGAAATGCCGCCCATTGAATTGAATTCCGGGAGTTTCGACCATCCGAAATCACCCGAAAGTCATTCAAAAACAACGGGTTGGGTCATTTGCAGGGCCGACTACTGAGCCGCCGGATTCAAGGCGGGCGTTGGTACAGCGGCAAGGCGGCGATGCGGTCGCTGATCTTGCGCCGCTCGGCCTCGTAGCCGGCGCCACCGACGCCGCCGTATCGGCTGCGAAACGTCCCCTCGCTGAGGAATTCGGGCAAGTCGTCCACACGAGGGAACAGGCTGTCCTCCGCCACGCCGATGGCAAGCGCGGCCAGCACGCCGGCCGGGTCGGCGGCGGCATGGCGGCCCAGGGCGCTGCCGGCGTCATCGGCAGCCAAGTCGTTGAACGAAAAGCCGCTGCCCCCACGGGCGTCGGCCAGCTCCTTGCCCAGGCCCAGGGCTCGGGCGAGGGGCTCGTTGCCTTGCCAACTCAGCCAGGCGGAGATTAGGAAGTGCTGGGCCATGTCGTCGCGCTCGGCCATCACCAGGCGCAGGGGCGGTGGGTTGGGGCTGGGTTGATCCAGCAGGGGCGCGGGCGAGCGACCCACGGCGTGCAGGGCCAGGGTGAGCAGCAGGGCGCCCAGTTCGGGCTCGGCCTGGGTGCTGCCGGCCTGCACACGGGCCAACGCGGGTCGGGCCAGCGTTTGCAGGGCTTGGGGCACGCCCCAGGTGCGTTCGCCGGGGGTGGGTTGCGCCAGCACGGCCTGCCAGGCGCTGTGATGGGCCGCGAGGGCTTCGCGCTCTGGCGCGGGCAGCAGGCGGCCGGCCGTTCCTGCAAGTTGGCGCCCATTGACGCGATCTGACGCCCAGTTGACGCGCAATCGACCTGGAAGGGCCCGCCAACCGGTGACGGTGGCGGGCAGTTCACGCCAGGCCGGGCCCAGCTTGCTGTCGAGCGCGCGCTGCGCGGCGGCGTCCACCCACGACGGGGGCAGTGGCAGGCGGCCCAGGCGGGCCGAGACGAGGCGGGGCCACAGGCCGGGGCGCTGCTCGGCTATGTCGAAGCGCAGGTCGAGGTTCAGCCACAGGGCCCCGCCCGCGGTGGGCCAGTTGCCGCGCAGCTGGGCGACATCGGGGCCGAGGCTCAGGTGCGCGCGGGCGCCGGGCCGGACGCTGGCCAGTGCGGGGGCGATCAGGGCGTTGAGGTCGGCCTCGGCCAACCACAGGCCGGGCTGGGCACCGGGGCGCTGCCGCTGATCCCGCAGCTGTTGCAGCCAGCGCTGTGCATGGGCCCACGGCCCGCTGGTGTGGCCCAGGCTGGGTTCCGGCGCGGGCAGCGAGGGCGCGGTTTGCAGTGCCAAGGCCGCGGCCGCCACGAGGGCGATCAGGGACAACGCCAGCAGGCGGCGCGGCCAGCGCCAGGGGGACGAGTTGGGCATGGCCGCAGTCTGCCAGCCGGCCCCGTGCGCCCTCGCGGCTCAGAAGCGATACGCGGTGGTGAGTCTCACCTCATGGCTTTTGGTCCCGTGGCCGTTTTCCCCGCGCGGACGGGCGGCCATGGCGCCCAGTTCCCAGTTCGGGGTGGGCGTCCAGCGCAGGCCCAGGGCTTGGGTGGGTTTGAGGTGCTGTTTGCCGTAGGTCTCGGCCAGCAGAGACAGGATGGGCGTGACGGCGAACTCGTAGGCCAGACCCCAGGCCTCGGCCTTCTCGTTCGACCCGTAGCCCACCACGTCCGACGTCAGGTTGGCGTGCACGCGGTGGCGTTCGCTCAGTGTTTGTGAGTACGCCAGTCCCACGGCGCGGTTGGCCCGCTGCCACTCGGAGCCCCCGCCACGCGGGTCTTGTTCGCTGAGCAGATAGGTCAGCGTCAGGGCGCTGCTGCGGTTGTCACTCTGCCAAAGCCGAGTTTTGCCGCTCAGGCTGCGCGTGTCGCCGCCTAGGCGGTAGAGGTCGGTGCCAACTTGGGCCGATGCATTGGACCGGGCGACGCCCACGTTCAGCTCTGTGCCCCAGCCGATGCCGCACGCGAGCGCCAGGCCGCGGTCGGTGCCATCCGCCTTCATCCAACTGCTGCGGAACTCCGATTTCCCCCACAGGGCCTCGCCCCGGCAGTCCCCCCGATCCAGCACGTCGGCCGATTGGGTGACCATGGGGCCGGCCGCGTGCGCGGTGGCAAGGGACAAAAGGGCGATGGAGGCAGCGAGTTGACGAGACATGGCAACCGTTCGGTGAAGTAAGGGGGTCGCATGCGCGTGTTGCCAGCACCCGTCGTGGCCGACCTTGCGACCAAGTGCCAGACGGCGGCCGAGAAGTGGAGAAGGCGAGGGGGCACCGGTGGGGTGCCTCCCTCGCCTTCCCGGTCGTCACCCCGGGGTGGGGCGACGCGGCGCCGCTCAGAAGCGGTAGGCCACCGTGGTGTTGAACTGCGTCACGCGGCCGTTGATGCCGTTGTCCAGGCGCGGGCGGGCGACCATGGCGCCGACCGACCAGTTCTTGGCCGGGGCCCAGCGCACGCCCAGGGCTTGCGTGGGCTTGCTGTCTTCCTCGCCGTAGGTTTCGGCCAGCAGCGACACGGTGGGTGCCACGGCGTACTCGTAGCCCAGGGCCCAGCCCTTGGTGCTGTCGCCGCCTTTGGCGATGGTGACGTTGGCATTGGCGTGCAGCTTGTGCTTCTCGGCCAAGGTCTGGGTGTAGGCCAGGCCGACGCTGCTGGCGGCGTAGTCGAAGTCCAGGTTGCGCTGGCGCAGGCCGTGGATGCCGTAGGTCAGTGCCAACTTGCCGCCCACCTTGTCGTCGTCCCACAGGCGGGTCTTGCCGACCAAGCTCAGGCCGTCGGCCTTCTCGTTTTGAAACTTGATGCGCTCGCCGACCAGGCCGATTTGGGTGCCGTCGATGACGCCACAGTCGGCGCGCAGGCCGAGATGGGTGACGTGGAACTTGGCGGCGCCGAGCTTGGCGTTGTCGCGGCCCCATTGGCCTTCGACATCGCAGTTGCCGCGGTCGAGGATGTCGGCCGACTGGGTGGTCATGGGACCAACAGCGAAAGCCGAAGAAGCGGCAACAAAGGCGGTAGTAGCGAGCAGAAGACGTTTCATGATGGGAGTTCCTGTTGAGTGCTAGGGGTTCCCATGGTGCCGGCGGTGGCATGAAACGGGCCGACGAAGCGACCAACTGCGGGATTCGGGGCGGGAGGCGCGATTGGGGAGGGTTTTCCCGCAATTGGCGCCGTGTGTCCGCGCGCAGGTGCTGCGAGGCAGGCCAACTCGGCGCTGAAAAAGTAAGCGCCGGCTCACTGGCCGGCGCTCATCGTTGAAAGGGAAGGTGGGGTTGGGGTCGGCTCAGCGCTTGCGGTCCAAGCGCAGGGCGCGTTCCACGCCGCGGCGGCCGGCGCCGAAGAAGGGAGCGTCAAAACAGGTGTGCTTGGGGCCTTTGTCGGCCAGCGTGCCTTCGGGCAGGCTGTCGATGCCGGGTTGCGACAGCGCACGGCGCTGGGCGGACGGGGCGCGATTGGGGGCGGTGGTCAGCATGGCGTTGTTCTCGTCTCATCCGGCCCGGGTACGGGAGGGCTCGGTTGAGGCAGCAACGCGGTGCACCGCCGCCCCGTTGACACGGGGTGGCAAAAAAGCGCGGGCGGGGGTCAGAACGCCAGCTTGGCGCTGAGCAGCACGTCCTTGGCCTTGGGGCTGCCGCGGCTTTGCGAGGCCATGAGCCCCAGGCTCCAGGCCTTGCTGGCCTGCCAGCGCAGACCCAGGCCCCAGGCGCTGTCGCTGCCGTCGCTGCCATAGGTTTCGCCGAGCAGGGCCCATTCATCGCCCAGGGCGTACTCGGCGCCCACGGCCCAAGTGCCGCGGCGGTCGCCGCCGTCGCGCTCGCGCACGAGGCCGGCGTTGGCGTGCAGGGTCAGGTCGCCCACGCCTTGGGTGGCCACCAGCGCGAGGCTGGTGCTGGCGTAGCGCAGGCTGTCGCCCGGGGTTTTGGCCCAGGTGAAGCCGTAGGCCAAGGTCAAGCCAAAGCCGCCTTCCGGGCGCGGAATCAAGGCGGTCTTGCCGCTCAAGCCGAAGGCGTTGGCCGATTCGCCCTCGGCCGAACTGCGGGCGACGCCCAGGGCCAGTTGGGTGCCACGCAGCAGGCCGCAGCCGGCTTTGGTGGACACGGTGCGAACGCTGAGGGAGGCCACCTTGGTGCGGTTGGCGGTGGATTCCCACTCGCACTCGCTGACGCCGAGCACGTCAGCGTCTTCGGTGGCCATGGGTGCGCCCGCCCACGCGTTGGGGGCCATGGCGGCGGCCAAAATCAGGGCGGGCAGGGTGGTCAAGCGGGCTTTCATGCGGTCTCCGGAAGGGCTCGATCGTCCGGATTGTCGGCACCGGCCTGGTCAGGGCTGGGCAGGCACGCCACCGGTGTGGCGTTTCATCCACTCGCTCATTTCCCACAGCACGTGGCCCTGGCTTTCGCGGGCGGTGTAGCCGTGGCCTTCGAACGGCAGGCTGACGAAGCGAACGTTGCCGCCGGTGCCCGCCAGCGCTTGGTACAGGCGCTGCGACTGCAGGGGGAAGGTGCCGGGGTTGTCGTCGACCTCGCCATGCATGAGCAAGAGGGGCTCCCTGAGCTTGTCGGCCACCAGGAAGGGCGACAGCTTGAGGTAGCTGTTCGGCGCCTCCCACAGGGTGCGGCGCTCGGCCTGGAAGCCGAAGGGGGTGAGCGTGCGGTTGTAGGCCCCGCTGCGGGCGATGCCGGCCTTGAACAGGTCGGTGTGGGCCAACAGGTTGGCGGTCATGAAGGCGCCGTAGCTGTGGCCGCCGACGACCATCTTGTCGCGCTCGCTCACGCCCAGCTCCACCGCCTTGTCGATGATGGCCTGGGCGTTGGCGGTGATCTGGTCGATGAAGCTGTCGTTCACCGTCTTGGGGTCGCCGACCACGGGCATCGTGGCGTCCATCAGCACGACGTAGCCGTCGAGCAAGAGCATCAGCGGGTTGGTGCTGCCGAAGGTGTTGAAGCGGCTGGTGCTGCCGCTGACTTGGCTGGCGGTGGCCGCGTCGGTGAACTCCTGAGGGTAGGCCCACACGAAAGTGGCGCGCGCGTCACCGGCGTTCTTGCCCTTGTGGCCCGGGGGCAGGTAGAGCCAGAAGCTGAGCTGCACGCCATCCGGTCGCTTGAACTGGATGCGTTCGCGCTGGATGCCGCGCAAGCTCGGCGTGGGGTCGGCGTTCGCGGTCAGGGGCTTCATGTCGGCGAAGCCCTCGCCGCTGCGCAGCACCCAATTGGGCGGCTCGGCAAAGGTCTCGCGGCGGGTCAGCAACTGGCCGCCGGGCAGCAGGGCCACGGCTTGCTCGAAATGGGTCTCGCTGGCCTGGAACAGCCGGGTGGTCTTCTGCGTGGCCAGGTCGAAGCGGTCGAGGAAGGGGCGGTCACCGCCCGGGCTGGCCCCGGCGCCGGTCAGCAGCAGGCTGCCTTGGTCTTGGCGAACGACGGCGCGGCCGTTGCCGGGGAGCACCCGCATTTGGGGCTGCCCGGGATCGCGGTAGCGGTCGCGCAGCGAGCGGTCTTGCCAGCGCAGCGGGGCGGCGCTGCCGTCCAGGGCCAGCCAGTCGGCGGTGATCCAAACGCGGTCGCGGTCGAACTCGGTGACCATGGCGCGAGACGCGCTCTCGGAAAAGCTCAGGCCCATCAGACGGCCGGCCGTCTTGTGCAGTTCGCGGGCTTCGCCGGAGTAAGGCGCGTCCAAGCGCATCAGGCGGTCGCGGTGCGGCACCTTGGTGTTGGGGTTGCCGCCGTCCAGCGCCTCCACCCAATACAGGGCGCCATCGGCCAAGGGCGATGCCCAGAACTGGCGCGGGCCGGTGACCACGCCCTCCACCGGCACGCCTTCCTTCAGCGGCACGCGGGCCAGCTCGCGCAGGGGCTTGCCGTTCAGGTCGGTGACGGCCACTTGCGTGGCGAAATCGTTCCAGGCCACTTGGTAGCTGAAGGGCGGCACCAAGCGCTCGGTCAGCAAGGCGGTGGCCGCACCCACGGTTTGCACGCGGCTGTAGAGGCCAGGCGCGCCAATCGGGCGAACGCTGCCCGTCTTGAGGTTGACGCGCAGCATCTGGCTGGTGGCCAGGTGGGTGAACAGGGCTTCGTCCTGCGGGTTGCTGAGCAGGTTTTGGAGCGTGCGCTCGGGCGAGGTCTTGCCCATCGACTCTTGGACCGTGGGCCCGGTGGGCGCGCCTGCGCTCGGCGCAGGGCCCAGGCGCTCGGGCACCGTCAGCACCACCAGCTCATGGGGACCGAGCCAGGCGGGGTCGTTGTCCAGCACATGATTCAGTCGCACGCCGGCAACCCGCCGCAGCGACGGCCGGGCGACCTCCGCCGTCCACAGCTCGGTGCCGGCGTCGGTCCGGCGTTGCAGGAGCAGGCGTGCGCCATCGGGCGACCAGCGCAGCCCATGAAAACCACCGCCGGGCGGCAGGGGCACGGTCACTTCGGCGCCGCCGGTGGCGGGCATCAGGCGCAGGGCTTCGATGGGGGTGATCAGCGCTGGGCCGCGGGCCGCAGCGTCCAGCCGCAAGCCGGCCAGCCGGGTCACCGGCCGGGCCTGCTCGGCCACCGGGCGGTGGCGGCGCGGGGTCACGATGGCCATCCAGCGTTGGTCGGGCGACAGGCTGGTTTGCGGCAGCACGGGCGCGTCCAGCACCTCGCGCATGGCGGCCGACGGCTGCTGGTACGCCAGGGTTTGGGCGCTGGAGGCGCCGGGGGCGCAAAGGCTGGCCACCAGCAAGGCCAGGGCGGTGAGGGCATGGAAGCGGGGCATGGCGGTCCGGTGCGGCGGAAGAATCCGGCACCCTAGCAGGGCGCATCGCAGAATGCCGCTTGTCACCCCTTGCCCACCCTCCTCCTCTCGCCGCGCCATGACCGTCACCCTCGTCGCCAAAAAACTGCCCGCCAGCACGCCCATCTTCTGCACCAGCACCGCCACCTGGACCCAGGACCGACAAGCCCTGAGCGCCCCGCAACGCGCCTGGGCCCAATCCACCGGCTTCAGCGGCAAGGCCGACAGTCACCTGCTGTTGCCCGACGAGGAGGGTGGCGTCGCCCTGGTGCTGGCCGGCGTGCGTGCGGCCGACGACCCCTACGCCCTGTCCGCTCTGCCGCAGGCCCTGCCCGCCGGCCGCTACCGCCTGCACGTCGACGGCTTGGGCCTCGACCCCCAAGCCGCCGCGCTGAGCTGGAGCCTGGGCGACTACGTGTTCGACGCCTACAAGGCCCGGGGCCGTGTGGGCGCCGAGCTGCTGCTGGCGCAGGGCCCCGAGGCCGAGCGCGGCATCGCCGTGGCCGGCGCCATGACGGCGGTGCGCGACCTCGTCAACACCCCTGCCGAGGCCATGGGCCCCCAGCACCTGGAGGCCGCCGTCAAGATGCTGGCCAAGGCGCACAAGGCCAAGGTCAAGGTCTGGGAGGGCGAGGCCCTGCTGAAGGCCAACTTCCCCGCCATCCACGCCGTGGGCCGCGCGGCCGCGGCCGACCGCCAGCCCCGCTTGATCGAGCTGACCTGGGGCGACGCCAAGGCGCCGCTCTTGAGCCTGGTGGGCAAGGGCGTGTGCTTCGACAGCGGCGGCCTGGACATCAAGCCCGCCGACGGCATGCGCCTGATGAAGCAGGACATGGGCGGTGCGGCCAACGCGATCGGCTTGGGCCTGCTGGTGATGGCGCTCAAACTGCCGGTGCGCCTGCAGCTGCTGATCCCGGCGGTGGAGAACGCCATCAGCGGCAACGCCTTCCGCCCCGGCGACATCTTCCGCACGCGCAGCGGCCAGACCATCGAAATCGGCAACACCGACGCCGAAGGCCGCGTCATCTTGTGCGACGCGCTGACCTACGCCGCCGAAGGCAAGCCCGACCTGATCGTGGACATGGCCACGCTCACCGGCGCCGCCCGCGTGGCCCTGGGCGCCGAGCTGCCCGCGCTGTTCACGCGCGACACGGCTCAAGGCCGCGAGCTCACCGACCTGGGTCTGGCCGAGAAGGACCCGCTGTGGCCCCTGCCGCTGTGGCAGGGCTACCAGGTGCTGATCGACACGCCCGTGGCCGACATCAGCAACAGCGGCAGCAGCCCGCTGGCCGGCGCCATCACCGCGGCCCTGTTCCTCGAACGCTTCATCCCGGCCGACCAGCCCTGGCTGCACATCGACCTCTTTGCCTGGAACCCGCTGGCCCGCCCGGGCCGCCCCGTGGGTGGCGAGGCGCAGACGATTCGCACCTTGCTGCACTGGCTGGAGCGCCGCTACAGCGCTTGAGGCCGACCCCACGCGCAAAAGCCCGCCGAGACCACTCGGCGGGCTTTTTCATGGGTGCTGGTTGGACTTCAGTGGGCCGCAGGCTGCCCCAAGCGGTACCAGTCCACGTCGCGCGTGGCGCGCATGGCGGCGGCCAAGAGCGCGAACAGCAGCAGGGTGCCCAGCAGCAGCGAGGCCTTCTCGAGGTTCAGCACCACGTACAGCGCGCCGTACAGCAGGCCCACCCCAGCGCCCAGCCCCAGGCCCCCGCGCCAGTGCCCGAACAGGCCGCGCCCGTAGTGCGCCAGCAGGGCCGAGGCGGCCGCGGCGGCCAGGGCGTAAGCCAGGCCAAAGGCCAGGTGCTCCGACAGCGCCAGCAGCAGCAGGAAGAACATCGCCAGCGCCAGCCCGACGAAGCCGTACTGCACCGGGTGCAGGCGGTGACGGCCGATGAGTTCGGCCAGCATCACGGCGGCCAGGGTCAGGGCGATGAACAGGAAGCCGTACTTGAGGGCGCGGTCGCTGAGCGAGTAGGGGTTGACGGGGTCGATGAGGGAGACCCCCAGCACGTCCTCGCTGGCCCTGCCGTGGCGCAGGTCGGCCGCGGCGCTGCTGGCCAGTTCCGTGACCCGCCAGGTGGCGGCAAAGCCGCTGTCACTCACGCTGCGGTCCACCGGCAAGAAGCGACCGTGGAAGCTGGGATGGGGCCAGGGCGAGCGGACTTGCGCTTGCACGGCGTTGGCCGCGGGCAGCAAGCGCAGCGATTCCGTGCCCAGCAGCTCCAGGCGCAGGTCCACCTGCAAGGGGGCCTCGGTGCTGCCGGTCGGGGTGGGCAACAGGGCGTGAAGGCCTGCGCCGCCGCTGCCGTTGCCAGGTCGGGCGGGCAAGGCCGAGCCTTGGGCCAACACGCTGACGCTGCGCAGCCCGCGGGCGTCGGACACGTCCAGCGCAAGCGCCATCGGCCCACAGCGCATGCTGCCTTCGAGCTTGTCGCTGCGGGGGTTCAGGTCGGGGGTGGTGTCCCACACGGCGCTGAGCTGCAGCGGGGCCACGAAGGTATTGACCTTGAACAAGCCCCGCTCCAGTTGCTGGGGTTTGAGCTCGCCCTGCACTTGCAAGGAAGCCGGTGTGCTGCGCAGCGCGAAGTCGCGCCGCTGGCGGCTGCGCCGCTCCACCTTGCCCCGGTCGCCCTCGGTGGTTTCCACCGCCGTCCACTCCTCGGTGCAATCGCGACGCAGGTAGGGGCCGGCGATGAGCTGCGGCCCTGCGGTGGCCTGGGCCACTTCTTCCTGCGCCGACTGTTGGCGCGCCTGGCGCTCGTTGACCAACCAATCGATGCGGGCCAACACCATCGTCAAGCCCAGCCCCACCGCCATCAAGCCCAGGGCCTTGGCCCACGCTTCCCGTCGCATGCATCGCTCCTTGTCGTTGAGAAGCGGCCATGCTCGGCCGGGGCGGTGAAGCCCTCAGGGGCTGTGTGAAGGCAGTGTGAAGCGCACGCGAAAACCCGGCTGCGCGTTGTCAAAGGCCAAGCCTCCCCGGTGCAACGTGGCCACCTGGCGGGCGATGGCCAGGCCCAGGCCGCTGCCTTTGCGTCCGTTGGGCTTCGTGCTGGCCACGAAGGGCTCGCCCAGCTGGGCCAGCAGGGCCTCGGGCACGCCGGGGCCGTGGTCGCGCACGGTCACCGTGGCTTCCAGGCCGTGGCGCTGAAGCTCCAGTTCGATGGCGCTGCCGGCGGGCGCGAAGTCCACCGCATTGCCCAGCAGGTTGTGCAGCAGCAGGGCCAGGGCCTCGGGCTCGGCATCCACCGTCACGGCTGGCCAAGGCTGGGGCTCGACCACGCGCAGTTGTCGCTGCTCGCAGCGCGGGCGCAGCTCGTGAAGGGCTTGGCGCAGGGCCTCGTCCAGGCGCGTGGGCACCGTGCTGGGGGTCGCCTGGGCTTCGAGTCGGGACAGGGCCAGCAGGCGCTCGACCAAGGCGTGCAGGCGGTCGCTTTGCTCCACCACTTGGCGCGCGAAGCGTTCGCGGTCGGCGTCGGGCAGGGGCTCTTGCAGCAGCTCGCCAGCGCCGCGCAGGCCGGTGAGCGGGCTTTTGAGCTCGTGCGTGAGCGCGCGCACGCGACGCTCCCAGGCTTCACGGCCCTCCAGGCGGCGGCGCATGGCATCCATGGCCTGCGCCAGCTCGCCCAGTTCGCCGGCCAGCACCGGCGCTTGCAGCGCGCTGCCGGCCTGCACCTGGCTGGCGTAAGCGCGCAGGCGGCGCACGTTCCACACCAGCCAGGCCGTGACGATGCCGCCCAGCAGCAGCGAGGCCGCGAACAGGCCCAGGCCCAGGCGCCACACCCGCCGTTCGGTGCGCGCGATGAGCGGCGCCAACGAGGCCACGGGCTTGCCGACGCTGGCCACGCCGATGAGTCGACCCTGGGCGTCGCGCACCGGGGCCGCCACCTGCAGCACCAGGCTGGTGTCGTCCTCGGGCTGGGTGCGGGTGGCGCGGGCGCCGTACTCGCCGCGCAGGGTGCGCAGCACGTCGTTCCAGCGGCCGTAGTCCTGCCCCACGGCGCTGGGGCTGCCGGTGTCGATCAGCACCCGGCCTTGGGCGTCGGTGAGGTAGATGCGCAGATCCAGGCGTTCCTTCTGCAGGCCCCAGATCTGTGCGTTCAGCTCGCGCTGGCCGAAGCGCTGCAAACGCGCCGCCAGGGGCGCCAAGTCGCGGCCGGCGGCCAGGTCGTCGGCGGCCATCTCGGCCACGAGGTTGGCGGTGTCGACCAGCAGGTCTTCCATCACCTCGCGCACGTTGGGCTTCACCTCGCCCAACACCACGCGCAACATGAACCAAGCCGTGAGCCCACTCAGCACGAAGAAGGCCAGCAGAACGCGGAAGCCCAGATGCATTCAGCGGTCCAGTGCGTACCCGAGTCCACGGTGCGTGCGGATGGCGTCGTCGCCCAAGCCGGCCTCGCGCAGCTTGGCCCGCAGGGTCTTGATGTGCGTGTCCACCGTGCGGTCGAGGCTTTCGCTGCCCGGACCCCAGGCGGCGTCGAGCAGCTGCTCGCGGCTGAGGGTGCGACCCTGCGCGGCGTGCAAGGCCTGCAGCAGGGCCAGCTCGCGCCGGGTGAGGTCCAGGCGACGGCCTTGCACATGGGCGTCGAGCGAGCCCACCACCAGCCCAGGCGAGGTGGGAGCGCCGCGCCGCAGCAGCGCGCGCACCCGCGCCACCAATTCGCGCACCCCGAAGGGTTTGGCCAGGTAGTCGTCGGCCCCCAGCTCCAAGCCCAACACCTTGTCCAGCTCTTCGCTGCGGGCGCTGAGCAGCAGCACCGGTGTGGTGTCACCTGCCTGGCGCAGGGCGCGCAACCAATCCAGGCCCGAGCCATCGGGCAGGCCGATGTCCAGCACCGCCACGCGCGGTGGTTGCTGCGCCCAAGCCCGGCGGGCGTCGGCCAACCAAGCGTGGTGCTCCACGGCCAGCCCCTCGCGCTGCAGGGCGAAAGCCACCGTCTGTGCGATGGCCGGGTCGTCCTCCAGCAGCAGGATCACCGAACGCCTTTGGCACCCAGGATGGGGAACAGCTCGACGAGCCCGCTTTGCAGCAGTTCCACCGCCAAGGCGGCCAAGATCAGGCCCATGAGCCGCGTCATGATGTTGATGCCCGTGGTGCCCAGCACGCGGGCGATCCTGCCGGCTGCGCTGAACACCAGCACCACCACCAGCGCCACCACCACGCCGTAGCCCACCAGCACGGCTTGTTCCCACCACATCTTGGACTTTTGGGCGTAGATCACCATCGTCGAGATGGTGGCCGGTCCGGTCAGCAGCGGGATGGCCAAGGGCACCACGGCGATGTTGGCGCCGGCGCCTTCCGTTTCGACCTGACCGCCCTCGGGCGGCTTAGCGTTGAGCATCTGGAGCGCCGTGATGAGCAGCAGCGTGCCGCCGCCCACCTGGAAGCTGGCGATGGAGATGCCGAAGAACTCGATCAGCTTCAGGCCGAGCAAGGCGGAAAGCCCGATCACCATGAAGCAGGTGAAAGCGGCCACGCGGATGGTTTGTTGGCGTTGCGGGCGGTCGAACTCTTGGGTGAAGGCGATGAAGAAGGGCAGGATGCCGATCGGGTTCACCATCGCCAGCAGGGCGACCAGGGGCTTGTAGAGGTCCATGCGAGGGATTGTGGGCGCCGGCTCAGCCCCTGAGGCTCCGCACATACGCCAGACCGGCGGCGGTGCGTGCCCCCCACCAACTGCACAGCTCGCCGTCCACCAGGCGCACCCGCGCCTGCGGCGCCAGCGCCTGGACCTCGGCCAGGTGCGCGGGGCCGAAGGCGTAGGGCTCGCTCGACAGCCACACTTCGTCGGCGGCGCCCCAGGCGGGGTCGTCGGCGGCCAGCACCGGGTACCGGGCGGCGCCTTGAGCGCCGCCATCTCGCTCGGGCAGGCTGCGCCAGCCACCGGCCTGCAGCAGGCGGGCGATGTAGGTGTCGCGCGCCACGCTCATCCAAGGGTCACGCCAGATCAGGTACAGCACCGTGGTCGAGGCCCCGTTGGGGGGCGTCCAGGCTAGCGCGGGCACCAGCTCGGCCTGCAGCGCAGCGGCTCGCTCGCGCACGCCAGGCAGGTGCGCGAAGGGCTCGGCCAGTTGCTGGATCAGGGCGGGCACGTCGGCCGGCCCCTGTGGGTGCGTGACGATGAGGGACAGGCCCCGCGCCGCCAGCGTTTCGGCCGTTTCGCGCCGGTTTTCGTCCACGTTGACCACGACGTGCGTCGGCGCTAACGCGAAAAGCCGGTTCAGTTGCACGTCCTTCGTCCCCCCAACCTTTGGGATGTCGCGCACCGCGGCCGGCGGTTGGGTGCAAAACCCGGTGCGCGCGACCAACCAAGGCCCCAAACCCAGGGCCAAGAGCAGTTCCGTGGCCGACGGCACCAGGCTGGCGATGCGAGGCGAGCCAGCTTCAAGGGGTGGCATTGCGGGTTTTCTCTCGGGGCATAAAACCAACAGCAGGGGGTGAAGAGGTGTCCATCGTCACGAAGGGCCCGAATAATGCAGCGGCCGGTTGGACGCGTTGATTCGTTGGTTGAGATGGGTTGAAGCTCCGTTCTGGTTCCCATGTGATTTGAATAGGTTAGAAGCTCCCCATGAACAACAAGCTCTATGTCGGCAACCTCGCCTACAGCGTGCGCGACGAGTCCCTGCAACAGGCCTTTTCCCGCTTTGGCACTGTGAACTCCGCCAAGGTCATGATGGACCGCGAGACCGGCCGCTCCAAGGGCTTCGGTTTCGTCGAAATGGCGACCGACGCCGAGGCGCAAGCCGCCATCAACGGCATGAACGGCCAAGCCTTGGAAGGCCGCCCTGCCGTGGTGAACGTGGCCCGTCCGCGTGAGCCGCGTCCTGCGGGCTTCTCCAGCCCCTACGGCCGCGGCCCGGGCGGCGGCGGTGGTGGCGGTGGCTACCGCGGCGGCAACGACCGCGGCGGTTACTGAACAAGCTGCCCGATGGTTGGTGGGCACCCGCGGCAAGCGGGTGCCCCAGCAACAGCCAGTTCCTCTGAAAAAGCCGATCCGCGGCTGCGGGTTGGCTTTTGTTTTTTCAGCGCCAGCGGCCGGGCCCGCGGATGAGCGCCAAGGCGGGTGACGGTTCGGTCACCGTCGCGTCGAAGGGGTGATCACGCCGGCCGCCCAGCAGGGCAAGGATCTTGCTCACGTAGGCGCGCGTTTCGGCGTAGGGCGGGATGCCCCGGTAGCGGTTCACGGCGCCTTCGCCCGCGTTGTAAGCCGCCAAGGCCAACGCGAGATCGCCCTCGTAATAGGCCAACAGCCAACGCAAATAGGCCATGCCGCCCCGCAGGTTCTGCGTGGGGTCCTGTGCTTGCCGCACGCCGAAGCGGCGCGCCGTTTCGGGGATGAGCTGCATCAGACCCTGGGCGTTCTTGGGCGACACGGCATTGGGATTGAAGTTGGACTCGGCCGCGGCCACCGCCAGCACGAGGGCGGGTGCCAGCCGGTATTCGGGTGCCACCAAGTTGACGAAGCGCACGATGACCTCGGGCGCGTTCGGAGGCGGGGCGGGCCATGGGCGCTCGGGGGTCGGTCGCGCGGCGGGCTTGGGGGCTTGGGCCACCGGCGGGTCGCCATCGGGCGGGCGCAGACAAGGGGGCGGCGGGCCCAGGGGCTCGCCCAGGCGCGCCGCCATGTTTTGCGCTTGTGTGAGGCCTTGCTCGGCCGCGGCGGCGAACAGGTGGGCGGCTTGGGTTTCGTCGCGCAGGATGCCGCGCGAGTGCGTCAGCATCCAGGCCAGGTTGAACTGCGATTCGGCGTCGCCGAACCGCGCCGCGCGGCAGTAGAGCTGGGCAGCGCGCTCAGGGTCGCGCGCGCCGTGCTCCCCGTGTTCCAGCGCGATCGCTTCGGTGCGCCAGCGCAGCACCTGCTCGGGCACGACGGCCCCTTGCTCTTGCGGCGGCGGGGTGTAGCGTGGCAGGTCTTCCAGGCGCAGCACAGGCTCGCGGCTGGGGGGGGCTGGTGGCGTTGCCGGACGTGGCACTGGCCAGCCCGAGGCACAGCCAAGCCAGCAAGCGCATCAGTAGCGTTCCGCGCGCAGCACGGTGACGTCGCTGAAGTACAGCACCACGCTGTAGTGCGCCGCGTACTTGCTCAGCACCGCCTGGGCGATGGCGTCGGCCACGGGGGTGTCGCAGATCACCTTGATCTCGATGGTCCGGTCGGCCTCCCAATCGCCGTCGCGCTCGCCCTCGGGGAAGGCCCCTCGCACTTCGTTGATGGTCCAGGCGTGGGCCTGGTGCCGCTTGAGCTCGGCCAGCAGGCGCGGCTCCAAGGCGGCCTCGGCCACCACGGTGAGCTTGGTCTTGGGATGCTTGTTCATCGCACGAAATGCGGGGCCAGGTGCAGGTACAGCGGGATGCCCACCAGCAGGTTGAAGGGGAAGGTCACGCCCAGCGCGCAGGCGATGGCGAGGCCCGTGTTGGCTTGAGGCACCGCGACGCGCAGGGCGGCAGGCGCGGCGATGTAGCTGGCACTGGCGGCCAGGGTGGCGAGCAGGGCCACGCCCCCCACCTGCAGGCCCAGCAAATGCCCGGTGGCGGCCCCCGCCAGGCCCAGCAGCGGCGGCAGGACGCAGCCCACGAGCACCAGCTTGAGCCCGTGGCGTTTGAGCGCGCCGAGCTGACCCCCAGCCACCAGGCCCAACTCCAGCAGGAACAAGGCCAACACGCCCTTGAAGGGGTCGATGAACACCGCTTTGATCGGCGCGACGCCAGCGTCGCCCGCCACGGCCCCGATGAGCAGGCCGCCCATGAGCAGCAGCACGCTCTTGCCCAGCAGCACTTCGTGGGCCAGCAGGTCCCAGCGGATGCGACCGCTGCCCTGGTCGCTGCGCTTGAGGGCCAGGCGCGCCAGGACGATGCCCATGATCAAGCCAGGGGCCTCCATCACCGCCACCCACAGCGCGGCGTGCGACTCGAAAGGCAGGCCCGCGCGCTGCACGGCGGTCAGCGCGACGGCGAAGGTCACGACACTGACCGAGCCGTAGTGCGCCGACAGGCCGGCGGCATCCACCGGGGTGAGCCCAGCCAGGCGCAGCAGCGGCGCCACCACCAGCGGCACCAAGGCGCCCAGGGTGACGACGGCCAACACCTGCGGCAGCAGGTCCATCAAAGGCTGGCGGCTGAGCTCCAGACCGCCTTTGAGCCCGATGGCCAGCAGCAGGTAGATGGTGAGGGTTTCGTACAGGGCCTCGGGCAGGCGCAAGTCACTCTTGACCCAGCGCGCGAACACCCCGAGGGCGAAAAAGAGAACAACGACGTCAAACATGGGAGCGGATTGTCCGGGAGGGCGTCTTCGCTCAGCGGCCCCCGCCTTCTTGCCACTTCACGAACAGCTCGGTGCGGGCCTGGGGCTCTCCCGCGGGCCGGGCGTGGCTGGCACCCACGCTCCAGTTGCGCAGCGGACCTTCGCGGGCCAGCCAGGTCAGGGTGCTGGTTCGCTCGCGGTCGTCCCAGCCGCCCAGGCCGGGTTCGTCGACGCGCTGGCTGCGCGTGCGCTGGTGCACCAGGCGCAGGGCATGGGACGCCGACGGCAGCAGCACCAGCTTCAGGGCGTTGCTGCGCTCGCTCAAGGCCCAGCCCCCGGCGGGCGATTGCAGGCGGCTGCGCGCCGCTTGCCATTCGGCGAGCAGTCCCCAGCCGCCGATGGACTGCCGGTAGCTGACGAACAGCGACGCGTTGGCGCCGGGCACGACACGGTCGGCATCCACGTCCAGCAGGCGGCCGGCTTCCAGCTCGAGGTTGACAAACGCCAGCCGCGGGCCTGGGTGCGCCCCCACGCCCAGCGACAGGCTGCGCGCCGCGTGCAGCTCTCCGCCGGTTCGGGCGCGCAGACGCTGCAGGTTGACGTGGCCCCACAGCTCGGTGCCGCTGGCGCCGAGCAAGAACCAGCCTGGTTGCAGCGCTTGGCCGACGGTTTCGCCGCCGGGCACGCCACGGCGGGCGTCGCGCAGGGTTCGCACCTCTTGCAGGCGCAAGGAGCCTTCCAGCTCGGTCAGCGCGAAGGCGCCGGTCGCATCGGCCTCGGGGTGCAGCGCGTAGTGGGTCTCCACGGTGGTGCGGCGGATGCCAGCCCGGGGCACGAAGCCGTTGTCGTTGACGAAGCCTGCTCCGATGGATTCCCAGTGCGCGTTCACCCGCCAGTGCTCGCCGCGATGGCGCCACAGCAGCCAGGCGTTGTGGCTGTGGCGCGCCCGAGCGCGTTGCAGCCGGCCCTCCGGGTCCAGCTCAGTGCTGTCCTGGCTCCACAGGGCGTGGCCGCTGAGCTGCTGGGTCTCGCTGAGGTGCCACAGCCCGTCGAAGCCGGCGACTGCGGTGCGGCGACCCGCGCCCCAATCCCGCAGGCTGACGAGGGGCGCCAGCGCGCCGGTGCCGCCGTCGGCCCCCAGGCCCCAGCGGTGGCGGGCGAACAGCAGCGTGGAGGGCAAGGTGCTGTCGGCGCGGTCCGTGGCGTAGGCGCCGGGACGCAGCCAGGTGCCGCCGGGCTGGTCGCGCATCAACAAGGCGGTGGCTTCGTCGTGCACACCGCGCCAAGTGGCGCGCAGCCCGCTGCGAGGCGCGGCCACGGCGCGCGAGTAAAACGCCGCCAAGCCGGGCGCCAGGCCCCAAGGGTCGGGCGGCTGTTGGCCCATGACGTCGCTGCTTTCTAGGAAGAACGAGCGTTTCTCGGGCAGGAAGAGCGCGAATGGGGTGTTGCCGCTGAGTTGCGGCGCGTCCAACTCGTCCTGAGAAAAATCGGGCCGCCAGAGCCCGTCCAGCACCCAGTCGGCGCGCGGACGCCACTGCAGGGCCAGGCCCAGGTTGGTGCGCTGCGTGCGGCTTTCGCCGTCGGTGCGCCGCCAAGTGCCCTCGGCCTTGATGCGCAGGTGGCTGGCTTGGAGCCAACTGGGCGGCAAGGTGCTCAGCGCGTCGAGCGTGTGCATGTCGCGCAGGAGGTTGGTTTCTTGCCGCTCGCGGCCGGTGCTGGTCAGCGAGAGCGGCGTCTCGCGCGCCACCCGGCGCTCGAAGGCGAAGCGCCAGGGCAACCCGCCGTCTTGGGCGTAGCGCAGGTTGATCAGCGGCCAGCGGATTTCGACGGTGTAACCCTCGGGCGTGCGCTGGGCGGCGGCTTCGACTTCGAGGAAGTCGGGCGTGTCGTCCTCCTCGTCGGTGGTGGCGGTGTAGAGGCCGTCGGCCACCACGCCAGCGGGGTTCACGCGCAAGACCTGCGCCACCTGTTGGCGGCCCGTGGCGTCGAGCCAGACGGTGACCGAGTCTTGGTCGGGCCACACCTGGTCGCGCCGCAGCAGCGGTGCGCGCAGGCGCTGTGGTTCGGGGTCGATGGCGGTGATGGCGAACACCAGCGCATTGGGCTCGACCAGCACTTGCACGCGCGTGCGGTAGGCGCCGGCGTCGGGCCGCGAGTCGGGCCGGAACTGGCGAAAGGCCTCGAAGGTTGGCACCTCGCGCCAGACGGCGTCGTCCAAGCGACCGTCGATGCGGGGTCGGGCTTCGTGCGGCCCGAGCACGTGGCCGGGCAAGGGGGGCGCGGCGAAGCTCGCGGCAGCGCCCAGCAAGACGCTGCCAGCAGCGCTGCGAAAGAAGGCGTTCATGGTGTGGGTCGGCCGCGGGGGGCGGCCTTGGCAAGGGGACGACGCAAGCGCCCCTGTTCAGGGGCGTGGCGGGGAGTGGCGGTGACGGCGCGAGCAGCGCGCCGGTCAGGGCCTCAGCAGGGGTGGAGCACCTTCAGCATGTCGTCCTCCTTCGGGCGGGGGCCCGTGCGTTCGCGAGAGCCGCGCAGTGTAAGCAGCGCCTTGGTCGGCAACAAGTCAGTCGGCGGCGCGCTTCTTGCGGGCGCGGCCGCTGAAGAGCCGGTCGAACACGCCGTTGGGCAGCAGGCGCATCAACTTGGCCACCACGCCCATCTGCCAAGGGATGACGCGGTAACTGTCGCCCTGCGCGATGGCGCGGAAGGCGCGCTCGGCAAACGCCTCCGCCGTCATCAGGAAAGGCATGCTGTAAGCGTTGCCCCGCGTCAATGGGGTGTCGATGTAGCCGGGCACGATGGTCACGACCTTCACCCCGGCGGCCCGGCACTCCAGCCGCAGGCTTTCGCAGTAGGCCACCACCCCGCTCTTGCTGGCGCAGTAAGCGCCATGGCCCGCCAGACCGCGGATGGCGGCCACGCTGGCCACGCCCACCAGGGCCCCTTGGCCGCGCTGGCGCATGGGCTCGATGAAGGGCTGGAAGGTGGCGGCGGTGCCGAACAGGTTGGTGGTCACCACCTGCTGGAACACCGGCAAGTCGTCGGCCAGGGCCGTGTCCACACCGATGCTGATGCCGGCGCTGGCGATCACCACCGCCGGCAGGCCCTGCTGCGCGATGCATTGCTGCGCTGCGGCCGCCATGGAAGCCGCGTCGGCCACATCGGCGGCGTAGACCGCCCAGCGTTGCGGCTCCAGCTGCTCGGCCGTCGCCCAGTCGGCCACCACGCCCGTGCGCCGGGCCACCAGCGCCAAGCGGTAGCCGGCTCGGTAGTAGCGCAAAGCCAGCGCTTGACCGATGCCACTGGAAGCGCCAGTGATGAAAACGACGGGCTGGTGCGGGGCGAGGGCGTTCATGGCGAGCGGGCGCTGCGGGGTGGCAGTTCGGTGCGGCTGGGCCCGCCGAAGCGCAGCTGGCCGTTGGTGTGGTCGTACTGGAAGCCGCGCACCGTCATGCGCGCGCCGCCGCCGGTCAGCACCAAGGCGTTGGCGGTGGTGCGGGCCTGGCGGGCGTCGATCAGCAGCTCCAGGGCGTCGGTGCTCAGGCTCAGATCGGCCGGCGCGTCGCCGCCTTCCTCGCTGCGTTGAAGGCGCTGCAGCCGCACCTGACCCTTCAGGTTGAGGCTGCTGCCATCGCGCGGGCCCTCGGCCTGTTTGGCCTGCGCCGTCAGCCATTGCCCGTCGGCGTTGCGGGTGCGCACCGTCACGCCATCGATCTCGATGCGGTCGGTGTCGGGGTAATGCCTCAGGGCCTCGCCCCGCACCCACGCCTGCACCTGCCCGCTGGCGTCGAAGCGTTGGAGTTCGAAACCCGTCATTTCGTAGTCCGGCTTGTGGCGCGGCGGGATCGGCACGGTCGGTCCGTCGGGCGAGGGGGACTGCTTGACCAGCCATCCCGTGCCCGCGGCCAACAGCGCGAGCACCACCAAGGGCAGGTAATGGCTCAGCCAGGCCTGCACGCGCCAAGCCAGCGGCTGGCGCTGCCGCTTGCGGCCGTGTGCCGCGCCCGACAGGGGCGCCAGCGTGGAAGCCTCGCCTCCGGCCATCAGCGCCCGCCGTCCAGCGTTTGCAGGTGGCTTTGCAGCAGCTCGCCGTAGCGACCGTTGGCGACCAGCATCAGGTCGCAGGCTTCGCGCGCCGCACCGTAGCCGGCAGGCGCCTGGGTGATGTGGTGGGCGATGGCGCGCACCTCGGCGTGGGCCTGCGGCGGGGCGATGGCCAGCGCGGCGCGCGCCATCAGCGGCAGGTCGGGCCAGTCGTCTCCCATGGCGGCCACATCGGCCCAGTCCACCCCCAGCGCCGCCAGCAGCGGCTCGGCTGCGGCCAGCTTGTCCTTCACCCCATAACGGGCGTGGGCGAGGCCCAGATCGGCCACGCGGCGGCGCACGGCGGGCGCATCGCGGCCGGTGATGACGATGGGCTCGATGCCCCCTTCACGCAGCAGCTTGAGTCCATGCCCGTCCAGCGTGCTGAACGCCTTGAAAGATTCGCCCTGCTCGCCGATGTAGATGCGCCCATCGGTCAGCACGCCATCGACATCGAAGATCGCCGCCTTGAGCCCCATCGCGCGGCCTTGGGCGCGCAGCAGGATCTCGGGCGAAAAACTCAGGGTGGGTTTCATCGGGTCCGCGCCCGCTCGGCCGCCCGGAGGTCGCGGCGGCCCCCTCGGGGGGTGGCGACTGCAAGGAGACTGGGGGCGCTCATATCACTTTCGCCCGCATCAGGTCGTTGATGCCGATGGCGCCGATCAATCTGCGCTCGGCATCGAGCACCAGCACCACCGTGATGCGCGCTTCTTCCATCAGGTCGGCCGCATCCACGGCCAGGGCGTCGGCGCTGACGGTGCGCGGCGTGCGGTGCATCACCTCGGAGGCCGTGAGGCTGCGCAAGTCTTGCCCGCGCTCGATCAGCCGACGCAAATCGCCGTCGGTGAAAACGCCCAGTAGGCGATCATCTCCGTCAACCACAGCAGCGCAGCCCAAACCCTTGGCCGACATCACGCGCATCATGTCGGTGAAGGGCGCGTCGGGTACCACACGTGGCAGGGCGTCACCGCTGCGCATCAGGTCCTTCACATGCGTCAGCAGCTTGCGGCCCAGCGCACCGCCCGGGTGGCTGCGGGCGAAGTCTTCGGGGCGAAAGCCGCGGGCGTCCAGCAGGGCCACGGCCAGCGCATCGCCCAGGGCCATTTGCGCGGTGGTGCTGGCGGTGGGGGCCAGGTTCAGCGGGCAGGCCTCTTGGTCGACGCGCGAATCGAGCACCACGTCGGCGTGGCGGCCCAAGGTCGAATCGGCGCGGCCGGTGATGGCGATCAGCGTCACCCCCAGGCGCTTGAGCACCGGCAGGATGGCGGCCAACTCGTCACTCTCGCCGCTGTTGGACAGGGCCAGCACCACGTCGTGCGGCGTCACCATGCCGAGGTCGCCATGGCTGGCTTCGGCCGGGTGCACGAACAGCGCTGGCGTGCCCGTGCTGGCCAAGGTGGCGGCGATCTTGCGGCCCACGTGCCCGCTTTTGCCCATGCCCATCACCACCACCCGGCCGGTGCAGGCCAAGACGGCCGCGACGGCCGCTTCCATGGGCGCGCCCACGCGGTCGACCAAGGCCGACAGGGCGGCGGCTTCGATGCGCAGGGCTTCGCGGGCGGCCTCGATGGCGCGGGGAGCGGCGGTCATGGCCTCAGTTTAGTTACAGCAGGAAGTCGTAATCCATCACCAGCGGCGCGTGGTCGCTGAAGCGCGGCTCCCGGTGGATGTGCTCGCGCCGGGCCGTGGCCGCCAGGCCCGGCGTGGCGATTTGGTAGTCCAGCCGCCAGCCCACGTTCTTGGCATAAGCCTGCCCGCGTTGGCTCCACCAGGTGTACTGCTCTTCTTGGGTGTTGAGCGTGCGGAACACGTCCACCAGGCCGGCCTCGCCGAACAGGGCGTCCAGCCAAGCTCGTTCTTCCGGCAGGAAGCCGCTGTTCTTGAGGTTGCCCTTCCAGTTCTTCAGGTCGATGGGCCGGTGGGCGATGTTCACGTCCCCCACCAAGATGAACTCGCGCTCGGCCTTCAGCGCCCGCAGGTGCGGGCCCATCAAGGCCAGAAAGCGGAACTTGGCCTCCTGTCGCTCGGGGCCGCTGCTGCCGCTGGGGAAGTAGCAACTGATCAGGCTCAAGCGCCGCCCCGGCTTGTCGTACCGCACCTCCACCCAGCGGCCCTCGGCGTCGAACTCGGGCGAGCCCAAGCCCACGATCACATCGCTGGGGGTCTGCTGAACGTACAGCCCCACGCCCGAGTAGCCCTTCTTCTCGGCGTAATGGAAATGTCCTTGCAGCGGGCCGCAGCGGTCGAACTGGCCGGCGACGACGTCGTGTTGGGCCTTGAGTTCTTGCACGCCCACGGCATCGGCCTGCTGGGTGGGCAGCCAGTCGAAAAAGCCTTTGGTGGCCGCCGAACGGATCCCGTTGAGGTTGGCGGTGATCAAGCGCATGGCGTGGGGTCCTGAGGGGCGGCGGTGCGGGGCCAGGATTCTGCCGCGCAGACTCCTAGGAGTCTGCGCGGCAGAAGCCCAGGCCGTCGCCGAGATTTAGGGGGCGAAAGGCTAGGCGCTGGCGACGCCGCGTGGCGGGCTACGTCAGGAGCCGGCAACGACGCTTGTCGCCCCCGGGGCTCGGCCCGAAGGGTGGCCCCTGGATCCGGCGCATGCGTTGTCGCTCCTTCTTGTGGACACGAGTCCACGGCGGCGTCGCTCCTAGCCTGCGCCGGACCAGGGGCCACGCCGGCCTGGGCTTCTGCCGGGCAGACTCCTAGAATCGGCCGACCATGCGCCAGGACCGCACCGCCCAAGACTTCATCGCGTTTGCCGTTCAGGCCGGCGTGCTTCGCTTTGGCGAGTTCAAGACCAAGGCCGGGCGCTTGAGCCCCTACTTCTTCAACGCCGGCTTGTTCGACGACGGCGCCAAGCTCGACCGCTTGGCCAGTGCCTACGCCCAACGGCTGCTTCCTCACGCGGGCGATTTCGATCTTGTCTTTGGCCCGGCTTACAAGGGCATCACCCTGGCGGCGGCCTTGGCCATGGCCCTGGCCCGGGCCGGGCACAACAAGCCCTACGCTTACAACCGCAAGGAAGCCAAGGACCACGGCGAGGGTGGCGTGCTCGTGGGCGCGCCTCTGGCGGGACGACGCGTGCTCATCGTCGACGACGTCATCAGCGCCGGCACCTCGGTGCGGGAAAGCATCGCCCTGATCCGCTCAGCCGGTGGCACGCCGGTCGCGGTGGCCATCGCGCTGGACCGTCAAGAAAAAGGCGTGGCCGACGGCCAAGACCTCAGCGAATCGGCCGTGCAGCAGGTGCAGCGCGAACACGGCTTGGCGGTGCACGCCATTGCCACCCTGGCCGACCTGTTGGCCTTCGTTCACGACGATCCGCAGGCCCGTCAGCATGCCGAAGCGGTGCACGCTTACCGTCAGCGCTACGGGGTGGCCTGAGATGCCTGCCTTCCGTGGCCCCCGCTGGCTGCTTGGTTTGGCCCTGGGCGCTGCGGTGACCGGCGTTGCACAGGCCGCCATTTACAGCTGCGTGACTGCCGACGGACGGCGGCTGACTTCCGACATGCCGATCCGTGAGTGTCAGTCTCGCGAGCAACAGGTGCACGGTCGTGACGGATTGGTGCGTGAAGTGCGTCCGCCTGCCTTGTCGCCCGAGGAGGCGGCAGCCCTGGAGCTGAAGAAGCGCGACGAGGTCGCCGCGCGCGCGGCGCGTGCCGACGCCGCGCGATTCGACCGCAACCTGCTGGCTCGCTACCCCCACCTTGCGGCCCACAACAAAGCGCGCAGCGTGGCCTTGGACGACCTCAGCCGCGCTCAGCAGGTCTCGGAGTCCCGGTTGGTGGAACTGGCCAAGGAGCGCAAGGCGCTGGACCAGGAGGCCGAGTTCTATGTCGGCAAACCCCTGCCGCCCAAGCTACGGCGTTTGGTAGACGCCAACGACGCCGCCCGAGGGGCGCAAGAAACCGCCATCGCCAACCAAACCCTGGAAAAGGCGCGGGTCAATCGGCGCTACGACGTGGAACTGGTGCGTCTCAAGAAGCTTTGGGCTGGGGCTGCGGCCGGCTCTTTGGGGCCGCCGCCCCACCCGTCCGAGTGGGAGTTGCCGGCCGGCGCGCCCGCGGCACCAGGGCCGAAACCGCCCCCGCCTCGCCAGCCCTGAGCTTGACCAACGGGGCGCGCCGCGGCGCGCTCTGCGGGCTCAAGAGGTCAGCTTCTTTTTGAGCAGCTCGTTCACCAGGCCCGGGTTGGCCTTGCCCTTGGTGGCCTTCATGGCTTGCCCGACCAAGGCGTTGAAGGCCTTGTCCTTGCCGGCGCGGAACTCTTCCACCGACTTGGCATGGGCCGCCAGCACCTCGTCGAGGATGCGCTCCAACTCGCCCGTGTCGCTCATCTGCTTGAGGCCCTTGGCCTCGATGAGGGCGTCGACGTCGCTCGATTCGCCGGCCCACAGGGCGTCGAACACCTGGCGCGCGGCGTTGTTGCTGATGGTGCCGTCGCCGATGCGGGCGATGAGCTGGGCGAGCAGCGCGGGACCGACCGGCGCGGCCTCGATGCCCTTCTCCTCGGCGTTCAAGCGCCGCGAGATCTCGCCCATCACCCAGTTGGCCACCAGCTTGGCCGGCGCACCGGCGGCCTTGGCCGCCTCGTAGTAGCGGGCCACGGGCAGGCTGGCGGTCATCATCTGCGCGTCGTAGGCCGGCAGGCCGTCCGCCTGCTCGAAGCGCGCGGCCATCACGGCCGGCAGTTCGGGCAGATCGGCCTTCACGCGTTCGATCCAGTCGGCGCCGATCATCAGCGGCGGCAGGTCGGGGTCGGGGAAGTAGCGATAGTCGGCCGCGTCTTCCTTGGTGCGCATGGCGCGCGTCTCGCCCGTGTCGGGGTTGAACAGCACCGTGGCCTGCTGGATGGGCAGGCCGTCTTCGATGCGGTCGATCTGCCAGTTCACCTCGAAGTTCACCGCCTGGATCAGGAACTTGAAGCTGTTCAGGTTCTTGATCTCGCGCCGCGTGCCGAAGGGTTGGCCCGGCTTGCGCACGCTGACGTTCACGTCGCAGCGGAAGCTGCCTTCTTGCATGTTGCCGTCGCAGATGCCCAGCCACATCACCAGCGCGTGCAGGGTCTTGGCGTACTCGCAGGCCTCTTCGGCGCTGCGCAACTCGGGCTCCGACACGATCTCCAGCAGCGGCGTGCCCGCACGGTTCAGGTCGATGCCCGACATGCCGTGGTAGTCCTCGTGCAGGCTCTTGCCCGCGTCTTCCTCGAGGTGGGCGCGGGTCAGGTTGACCGTCTTCTTCGTGTCGCCCACGTAGAAGCTGATCTGACCGCCTTGCACCACCGGGATCTCGTACTGGCTGATCTGGTAGCCCTTGGGCAGGTCGGGGTAGAAGTAGTTCTTGCGCGCGAAGATGGACAGCGGCGCCACGTGCGCGCCCACGGCCAGGCCGAAGCGGATGGCCCGCTCCACCGCGCCGCGGTTGAGCACCGGCAGCGTGCCGGGCAGGGCGAGGTCCACGGGGCTGGCCTGCGTGTTGGGCGCGGCGCCGAAGGCGGTGCTGCTGCCCGAGAAGATCTTGGACGCGGTGGACAGTTGGACGTGGTTCTCCAGGCCGATGACGACCTCGTAGCCACGGATCAGTTTCGGGGCGCTCATCTCAAACTCCGGCCGGGGCGACCCGGTGCCAGTCGGTGGCCTGCTGCAGCGCGTGCGCGGTGTGCAGCAACTGGCCCTCTTGGAAGTAATTGCCCAGCAGTTGCAGGCCCACGGGCAGGCCGTGCGCGCCCGTGCCCACGGGCACGCTCATGCCGGGCAGGCCGGCCAGCGAGCCGGGCAGGGTGAAGATGTCGGCCAGGTAGGCCTTCACGGGGTCGTCGCCCTGCTCGCCCAGCTTCCAGGCCACCGTGGGGGCGACCGGGCCGGCGATCAGATCGCAGTGCTGGAAGGCCTGCTGGAAGTCGTCGGCGATCATGCGGCGCAGCTTTTGCGCCTGCAGGTAGTAGGCGTCGTAGTAGCCGTGGCTCAGCACGTAGGTGCCGATCAAGATGCGGCGCTGCACCTCGGCCCCGAAGCCTTCAGTGCGGGTGCGCTGGTACAGGTCCAGCAGGTCCTTGGGCGACTCGGCGCGGTGGCCGTAGCGCACGCCGTCGAAGCGGCTCAGGTTGGAGCTGGCCTCGGCCGGGGCAATGATGTAGTAGACGGGAATGGCCAGCTCGGTGCGCGGCAGGCTCACCGGCACCAGGGTGGCGCCCAAACGCTCCAGCGCGGCCAGGCCCTCGCGCACGGCGGCGTTCACGTCGGCGTCCAGCGCAGCGGGGAAGAACTCGGCGGGCAGCCCGATGCGCAGGCCCTTGAGCGGCTGCTCGGCGGTGGCGCCAGGGCGCGCGGCCTTCATCTCGGCGACGAAGTCGGGCGTGGGCTGCTGCAGGCTGGTGGCGTCGCGCTCGTCAAAGCCGGCCATGGCCTGCAGCAGCAGCGCGCAGTCTTCGGCCGAGCGGGCCATGGGGCCGGCTTGGTCCAGCGACGAGGCGAAGGCGATCATCCCGTAGCGCGAGCAGCGGCCGTAGGTCGGCTTGATGCCGGTGATGCCGGTGAAGCTGGCCGGCTGGCGGATGGAGCCGCCGGTGTCGGTGCCGGTGCAGCCGGGCAGCAGGCGCGCGGCCACGGCGGAGGCGCTGCCGCCGGACGAGCCGCCGGGCACGCGGCTGCGGTCCCAGGGGTTTCGCACGGGGCCAAAGGCGCTGTTCTCGTTGGCCGAGCCCATCGCGAACTCGTCGCAGTTGAGCTTGCCCAGGCTCACGGCGCCGGCCGCGGCCAACTTCGCGACGACGGTGGCGTCGAAGGGGCTGCGGTAGCCCGCGAGGATCTTGCTGCCCGCCGTGGTGGGATGGGCGGTGGTGACGAAGATGTCCTTGTGGGCGATGGGCACGCCCAGCAGCGGGGCGCCGTCGCCCTGCGCGCGGCGGGCGTCGGCGGCGTCGGCCGCGGCGCGGGCGCCGGCGGCGTCCAGGTGCAGGTAGCAGCCCAGGTCGGCGTGGGTGTCGGCACGGGCCAGCAGCGCGTCGACCCAGGCGCGGCTGGTCAGCGTGTCGGCGTTCAAGCGGGCCAGGCCGTCGGCCACGCCCAGGGTGTGCAGGTCGGCGCTCATTCGATCACCTTCGGCACCAGGAACAGGCCGTCTTCCACGGCCGGGGCGCTGCGTTGGTTGGCCTCGCGCTGGTTGCTTTCGGTGACCGCGTCGTCGCGCAGGCGCAGCGCGACTTCTTGGACGCTGGACAGCGGCGTGTACAGCGGCGCCACGCCCGAGGTGTCGACCGCACGCATGGCTTCCACGATGTTGAAAAAGCCGTTCAACTGGCCCAGCAGGGCCTCGCGCTGCGCCGGGCTCGGGTCGAGCCGGGCCAGGCGCGCGATGGTGTTCACGTCGTCGGGGGTCAGGGCCATGGGGCGAGGGTCAGGTCAGGGCAGGCGCGCGGTGCTGCGGGCCGGGCCGCGTGCTCACAAAAAAGCCAAGCGGCCCAACGGCTTAGGGGCCGTTTCCTAGAGGCACGCCAGGGGCGATCGGCTATTATCGCGGGCCCTTTTCAACGAGGCCGCCAGGGCGCGAATCCCGAGGCGGCCTCGTCGTATTCACGGCCCGTCCGCGCGCCCCGCGCCACGGCCCACCCCGACCGCCTCGCCCGCACCATGTTCCGCTCCCTGCGCCGCTACCTTTCCTCCGACCTGGCCATCGACCTCGGCACCGCCAACACCCTGATCTACGTCCGCGACAAAGGCATCGTGCTGGACGAGCCCTCGGTGGTTGCCATCCGCCACGAGGGCGGCCCCAACGGCAAGAAGACCATCCAAGCCGTGGGCAAGGAAGCCAAGGCCATGCTGGGCAAGGTGCCCGGCAACATCGAGGCCATCCGCCCGATGAAGGACGGCGTGATCGCCGACTTCGTCGTCACCGAGCAGATGATCAAGCAGTTCATCCGCATGGTGCACCCGCAAAGCATGATGCGCCCCAGTCCGCGCATCATCATCTGCGTGCCCTGCGGCTCCACCCAGGTCGAAAAGCGCGCGATCCGCGACGCCGCCCTCGGTGCCGGCGCCAGCGAGGTCTACCTGATCGAAGAACCGATGGCCGCCGCGATCGGCGCCGGCCTGCCGGTGAGCGAGGCCGCCGGCTCGATGGTCATCGACATCGGTGGCGGCACGACGGAGGTGGGCGTCGTGTCTTTGGGTGGCATGGTCTACAAGGGCAGCGTGCGCGTCGGCGGCGACAAGTTCGACGAGGCCATCATCAACTACATCCGCCGCAACTACGGCATGTTGATCGGCGAGCCCACGGCCGAGGCCATCAAGAAGCAAATCGGCTCGGCCTTCCCGGGCAGCGAGGTGCGCGAGATGGAGGTCAAGGGCCGCAACCTCAGCGAGGGCGTGCCGCGCAGCTTCACCATCAGCAGCAACGAAATCCTCGAAGCGCTGACCGACCCGCTGAACCAGATCGTCTCGGCCGTCAAGAACGCGCTGGAGCAAACCCCGCCGGAGCTGGGCGCCGACATCGCCGACCGCGGCATGATGCTCACCGGCGGTGGTGCGCTGCTGCGCGATTTGGACCGCCTGCTGCGCGAAGAAACCGGCCTGCCCGTGCTGGTGGCCGAAGACCCGCTGACCTGCGTGGTGCGCGGCTGCGGCATGGCCCTGGAGCGCATGGAGCGCCTGGGCTCGATCTTCACGAGCGACTGACCATCCGGGAGGGGCGATGGCCCTGGGCACGCTCGATCGGCGCCCGCCGCCGTTGTTCCGGCAGGGCACGTCGGCTTTCAACAAACTGCTGGTGTGCGGGGCCCTGGCCCTGGGGTTGATGGTGGCCGATGCTCGCCTGGGCCTGACCCAGCCCCTGCGCGCCGCACTGGCCGGGGTGATGGCGCCCGTGCAGCGCGTGTTGGCGGCGCCGCTCAACACCGCGGAAGCGATGGGCGACCTGCTGCGTGGTGCCGAGGCGGCGATGAAGGCGGAAGCCCAGGCCCGTGAGCGATTGGCGGCGCAGGCCTTGGTGCTGGCCCGCACCCGCCACCTTGAAGCGGAGAACGCCCACTTGCGCCGCCTGTTGGCCCTGAGTGCCAGCGTGCCCGCGGCCACCCAGGCGGCCGAGGTGCTGTTCGAGTCGGGCGATCTTTACGGCCGCCGCATGGTGATCGACCGCGGTCAGCGCGACGACTTGTCACCCGGCTCGCCCGTCATCGACGAGCGCGGCGTGCTCGGGCAGGTGCGTCGCGTGCACCCGACCACGGCTGAGGTGGTGCTGCTGGCCGACCGCGACAGCAGCATCCCCGTGCAAAACGCGCGCACCCAGGCGCTGTACATCGCCATGGGCGGCGAGCGAAGCGCCGGCTTGGCGCTGCGCTTTGTGGCCGCCAACGCCGACATCCGCGAGGGCGACGTGTTGCGCACCTCGGGCCTGGACGGCGTGTACCCCCCAGGCCTACCGGTGGCCCGCGTCGAGCAGGTTCAGCGCCAGGGCGACAGCGTGTTCGCCACCGTCACGGCGCGGCCCTATGCCGTGGTCGACCGGGCGCGGCAGGTGCTGGTCTTGGGCACGCCCGATCGCGTGTCTCAAGCGAGGGCCGAGGCCGCCAGCGCGGCGGCGTCCGCCCCCCCGGCCCGCCCTTCTGCGCGCGGAGGTCGCCCATGATCATGCCGCGTGGCGCCGGGCAGTTGCTGCTGCCGGCTCGACCCTGGTTCATCGCGCTGAGCTTGGGCTTGGCTTTGCTCGTCGACATGGTGCCCGTGGGCCGCGAACCGGCCTGGCCCAGCGTGCTCGCACTGGTGCTGGTGTTCTGGAACGTGCACCAGCCGCGCCGAGTGGGCGTGGGTTGGGCCTTCGCGTTGGGCTTGCTGATGGACGTGCACCAAGGGGCCTTGCTGGGTCAGCACGCCCTGGCCTACAGCCTGTTGGCCTTCTTGGCCGTGACCCTGCACCGCCGGTTGTTG
Organism: Inhella sp.; assembly: GCF_027532025.1. Lineage (GTDB taxonomy): Bacteria > Pseudomonadota > Gammaproteobacteria > Burkholderiales > Burkholderiaceae_C > Inhella. The sequence continues at coordinate 30,070 of NZ_JAPZSY010000007.1, forward strand.
TGGTTCGGCGTGCTGGAGCAGGCGCTGCAGGTGTTGCCGTTGTTCGCGCTGGCGCACGCCGTGCAGTTGGTGGTGCGTCTGGGCATGGGCGGCATGGCCCCTGGCTGGGGCTTGTTGCTCGCCCCCGTTTTCGAGGCCCTGCTGTGGCCCCTGGCTTCTTGGTTGTTGCTGGCGCCCCAGCGTCGCGCGCCCGACCGTGACGCGCACCGGCCGCTGTGAGGCCGCGCGTGTGTTCGAGCCCACATGACGTTCTTTGACGACGGCATCGGCGCGCTGCTGCGCTTTCGCCTGCGCCTGTGGGTGGCCGCGGGCTTCGTGCTGGCCTGCTTTGGCCTGTTGGTGGCGCGGCTCGTGTTCCTGCAGGTCGTCAAACACGACGAGCTGCTGGCTCAGGCCGAGTCCAACCGCGTCACCGTCTTGCCGGTCACACCCAGCCGCGGCCTGATCAAGGACCGCCACGGCGTGGTGTTGGCCACCAACTACTCGGCCTACACGCTCGAGATCACGCCCAGCCAACTGCAGGGCGACTTGGATCGGGTCATCGACGAGCTGGCCCAGGTGGTGAACATCGAGCCCAAAGACCGCCGCCGCTTCGCCCGCTTGCTGGCCGATGGCAAGCGATTCGATTCGCTGCCCATCCGCACCCGGCTGAGCGATGAGGAGGTGGCCCGTTTCACGGCCCAGCGCTGGCGCTTTCCGGGCGTGGACGTGCAAGCGCGGCTGTTTCGCCAGTACCCGCTGGGCGAGGTGGGCTCGCACCTCATCGGCTACATCGGCCGCGTCTCGGCGCGCGACCGCGAAGCCATGGAAGCGTGGGACGAAGAGCGCCAAGCCAACTACCGCGGCACCGACTACATCGGGAAGCTCGGGCTGGAACAGGCCTACGAGGAGTCTTTGCACGGCACCACCGGCTTTCAGCAGGTGGAAACCAGCGCCGGCGGGCGCGCGGTGCGGCGACTGAGCTTCCGTCCGGCCACGCCCGGACAGACCTTGCACCTGTCCATCGACATCCGCCTGCAGCACTTGGTGGAAACGATGTTTGGCGACCGCCGTGGTGCCCTCGTGGCCTTGGACCCGCGCACGGGCGAGGTCCTGGCCTTCGTCTCTAAGCCGGGTTTCGACCCCAACCTGTTCGTGGACGGCATCGACCAAGACAGCTGGCAGGCGCTGAACGAATCGCCCGACAAGCCGCTGCTCAACCGGGCCATTCGCGGCACCTACCCGCCAGGCTCCACCTACAAGCCCTTCATGGCCCTGGCGGCGCTCAACACCGGCGCCCGCAGCCCCGACACCATCATCAACGACACCCTGGTCTTCCATTTCGGCGGGCGTGCGTTCGGCAGCCCCGAGAACGAGCGCGGTGGGGCGATGAACATGCGCCGCTCCATCGTCGAGTCCAGCAACGTTTACTACTACACCTTGGCCAACCAACTGGGCGTGAACACCATCCACGACCAGATGGCGCCCCTGGGCCTGGGTCAACGCACCGGCATCGACCTGCCGGGCGAGGTGACCGGCTTGCTGCCCAACACCGCCTGGAAAGAGCGTGTGCTCAAGACGAAGTGGTACCCGGGCGAGACCATCAGCCTGGGGATCGGTCAGGGCTACAACGCCTTCACCCCGCTGCAGGTGGCGCAGGCCACGGCCACCCTGGTGTCGGGCGGTCAGCGCTACGCGCCGCGCTTGGTGCGCGAGATCGAAGACCCGCTGACCCACACCCGCACCCGGCTGAGCGGCGATCCGCGCCCGCCCCTGGCCTTCAAGCCCGAGCACATCGCCTTTTTGAAGGAGGCCTTGCACGGGGTGACCTACCAGGGCACGGGCACCCGTGTGTTCGCCGGCGCCAGCTACGAGAGCGGTGGCAAGACGGGCACGGCGCAGGCCGTGGGCTTGCGCAAGGGCCAGAAGTACAACGCCGCGCAAATGGCCGAGTTCCAGCGCGACCACAGCTGGTACATGGCCTTCGCGCCGGTGGAGGCGCCGACGGTGGCTTTGGCCGTGATCGTTGAAAACGCCGGCTTTGGTTCGGCCTCGGCGGCACCCATCGCCCGCCGCGTGTTCGACTACCTGCTGCTGGGCCAGGTGCCCAGCGAGGAAGACCTGGCCCTGGTGCGCGAGGGCCGCGCGGCCGCCCCTTCGGGCGTGCCGCGGCGCGTCAGCGATTGGCGCTTGCCGGGCGAGCCCCCGGCGGCAGCGGCCGTGGCGGCTTCGGGAGCATCGCGATGAGCGTCATTGCCCGTCCGCCGCTGTGGCGTCGTTTGCGCCCCCTGTGGCAGGACTTGGACGGCCCGCTGCTGCTCACCCTGCTGTGGCTCATGGCCTGGGGTCTGCTGGCCATGTATTCGGTGGGCTTTGACCACGGCACGCGCTTCGTCGATCACGCCCGCAACTTCGCCCTCGGGGCGATGGTGATGTTCGTTGTGGCGCAGGTCCCGGCCGCCAAGCTGGCCAAGATCGCGCTGCCCCTGTACGCCATCGGCGTGGCCCTGCTGGTGGCCACGGCTTTGTTTGGCTTGACGAAAAAGGGCGCCACGCGCTGGCTCAACCTTGGGGTCGCCGTCATCCAGCCCAGCGAGCTGCTCAAGATCGCCGCGCCACTGATGCTGGCTTGGTGGTTTCAGCTGAGAGAGGGGCAACTCAAGCTGTTGGACTTCATCGTCGCGTTTGCGCTGCTGGCCGTCCCGTTTGCCCTGGTGTTGAAGCAACCCGATCTGGGCACCGCGATGCTGATCTTGTTCGCCGGCCTGTACGTCATCTACTTTGCTGGCTTGAGTTGGAAGCTCATCGTGCCTGTGGTGGCGGCCGGGGCCGTGGGCATCGGGGCGCTGGTGTGGGCCGAGCCGACGATCTGCCAGGAGGGCGTTGACTGGAAGGTGCTGCGCGAGTACCAAAAGACCCGCGTTTGCACGCTGCTGGACCCCCACAAAGACCCGCTGGGCAAGGGTTTCCACATCCTGCAGGGCGAGATCGCCATCGGCTCGGGCGGCGTCATGGGCAAGGGCTTCATGCAGGGCACGCAAACGCACCTGGAGTTCATCCCCGAGCGCACCACCGACTTTGTGTTTGCCGCCTTCGCCGAAGAGTTCGGCTTGCTGGGGGCGTTGGCCTTGTTGGTGGGGTTCAGCGCGCTCATCTTGCGGGGCCTGGCCATCGCCGGGGCAGCGCCCACGCTGTTCGAGCGGCTGCTGGCAGGCGCCATCACGTTGAGCTTTTTCAGCTACGTGTTCGTCAACCTGGGCATGGTCATCGGCTTGTTGCCCGTGGTGGGCGTGCCGCTGCCCTTCGTGAGCTACGGCGGCACAGCGATGGTGATGCTGGGCTTGAGCCTGGGTCTGCTGCTGGCCATCGGGCGCAGTGGGCGCCGCGGGCGCCACCGCCCCAAGGCCTGAGCGGGGGCGTTTGACACGCCCCTTCAGTCCACGCCCGAGGCACTGCTGCGCGCCAGGGTCACGCTCACGCCCAAGCCCACCGTGGTGCCCGTGGTCTGCTTCACCAGGGGGCTGGCTCGGTTGGCCGCGCCGGCCAGGGAGTCGGTCCGCACGAAGCCGAACACGCGCCAGTCGCGGTTCAGCTCACGGTTGAAGGACGCCGACAGGCGCCAGGCCACCAAGCCACTGCGAGCCTGGTAGGCCGGGCGCAGGGCCGTTGCTTGGCTTGTCTTGACACCGTAGAAGGTGTCGGCCAGCGTGCGGTCGGCCACGATGGCGCCCAGACTCATGCTCGTGCGCCAGCCCTCAGCCGGGCGCCATCCGCGGGTCAACTCGGGCTCCAGCGCCCAGCCGCGGTGGCGCAGGCGGTCACTCAAGTCGAACACGCCTCTCAGAGGCAGGGCCAAGCGCCAGCCCCCGCTGGTCGAGCCCTCGCCCAGCCGCCATTTCAGACGCGGCCCGAACTCCACCAGATTGCCCAGGCGCTGCATGCCGCGCCGGGCCTCGATGTCGTCGCCCCCGCCGCCGAAGGACGCCGCTGCGCCGATGTCCAGCTCCCACTGCGCCGTGCGGGCCGCGCGCAGGCCGACGGTCTCGCCATCGGCCCGCAGCCAACGACCGCGGTACAGCGCGTAGGGCAGCACGCGCACGCGCCCCAGCTGCTGGTCCGAGCCGGGGTAGGCCTGCTGAGAAACGGCCAGGCCCACGGCCCCCAGCTCCCAGCGCGGCGGCCCTTCGTCGGTTTGCGCGTGGGCGCCCTGGGTCCGGGCGAAACCTGTGGCCAGCTGGGCGGGGGGGATCGGGCGAGGCGTCAGGGTGGGTTAAGGGTGGGTGGGTGGAAGGAGGGGCAAGGTCAGGTCGCTTCGGCACGGGGCACGGCGGGCAGGCGCAGGGTGAAGCGGGCCCCGGGGTGGGGGTCCGGGCCGCGGCGTTCCCGGGCGTCGTCCACCTCGAT
>NZ_JAPZSY010000069.1 GCF_027532025.1 Inhella sp.
GGTGAAACGGGCAATCTCTACGCGCAGCAACACCAAGTAGGCCTGTATTGAGGCGGCTCGCTGAGCAGGCGGGTAGGTGGCATCGAGCCGGGGTGCGAGCCCCGGCCCAGAGGAATGGCGGTCACGCCGGGTGAAAGCCCGGTGCACAGAATCCGGCCCATCGGGCGTCTTCACGAACCTTCATCGGACCCCGACCATGCATCCCCAAGCCGCCACCCTGTGGCCCCATCCCCGTTGGCTCTTGGCCGTGCTGTTGGCTGGTCTGGGCATGCTCGGCCCCTTCAGCATCGACACCTACCTGCCGGCCTTCGAGGGCATCGCCCGCAGCACGGGGGCCACGCCGGTGCAGTTGCAGCAAACCCTGTCCAGTTACCTGATGGGTTTTGCCGTGATGAACCTCTTTCACGGCGCCCTGAGCGACGCCATCGGTCGCCGCCCCGTGGTGCTGGCCGGGTTGGGCGTGTTCACGCTCGCTTCGGCGGGTTGTGCGCTGTCCAGCACCATCGAAGGCTTGATCTTCTGGCGCGCCGTCCAAGGCATGTGCGCCGGTGCCGGCATGGTGGTGTCGCGCGCCATCATCCGCGACCTGTTTCCGCCCAGCGAGGCGCAGCGGGTGATGTCGCAGGTCACCATCTTCTTCGGCGTGGCGCCGGCCATCGCCCCCCTGCTGGGCGGCTACCTCTACGTACACGCCGACTGGCACGCCATCTTTTGGTTCCTGACCGGCGTGGGTGCGGTGCTGCTGGCCGTCAACATCAAGGCCCTGCCCGAGAGTCTCCCGCCAGCCAGCAAGCAGCACTTCGCGGTGCGTCCGCTGATGCAGGGTTACGCCAGTTTGGTGAAGAGCCCGCGCTTCCTGCTGCTGGTGATGGCCAGCGGCATCCCGTTCAACAGCATGTTCTTGTATGTGTTGGCGGCCCCCGAGTACCTGGGGCGGCACTTGGGCCTGGGCCCCACGCAGTTCTTTTGGTTCTTCCTGTGCACCATCGGCGGCATCATGGGTGGGGCGGCGTGGAGTGGGCGCGTGGCCGGCAAGATGAAGCCCGAGTCGCAGATCCGACGCGGCTTCACCCTGATGTTGGTGGGCGTGCTGGCCAACCTTCTGCTGGTCAGCGTGGCGCCGCACTGGGCGCGCTGGAGCCTGCCCTTGATCGCCCTGTTCAGCCTGGGTTGGGCCTTCATGGTGCCGGTCGTCACCATCATGGTGCTGGACGAAAACCCCGAGCGTCGGGGCATGGCGTCGTCTTTGCAGTCGGCCCTGTCGGCCGCCGCCAATGCGCTGGTGGCGGGTGCCCTGGTCCCGCTGGTGATGCACTCGCTGCAAGCCCTGGCGCTGACGGCGGTGGGCTTCCTCATGGTGGGTCTGGTGGCTTGGCAATGGGTGCGGCGCTTCCCGCGGCCCATGGCCTGAATTGACCCTGATTCCCCGTCCAATTCAAGGACTGCCGCCGTCGGTCGAAGATGCACCCATGAAGCCCGTGATCCGAGCATTCCTGTTGGGCCTGGCCCTTCTCTTGCCAGCTTGGGGCACCCAGGCCGATGAGAGCGACCTGCGCCAGCGCCTGGCCGAAAGGCTGGCCCAGCCCGGTGCCGTGCCGCTGCGTCCGTCTGAGAAGGCGGCGCGGCGCCCCGCGAAGTCGGCCGCTGTCAGCAAGCCCGCCGTGCGATGGGGCTATACCGGTCCGGGGGCGCCGGAACATTGGGCGGAGTTGGATCCGGCATTTCGGATTTGTGGTGTGGGCACCCGGCAGTCGCCCATCGATTTGCGCGACACCTTCCAGGTGGACCTGGACCCCATCCGCTTCGACTACGCGCCCGTGGGCTTCAGCGTTCAGGACAACGGCCACACCCTGCACGTGGCTCTCGAAGGCAGTCCCAGCTTGACGGTGCGGGGCGAGCGTTACCGGCTCACGCACCTGCAGTTCCGCCGCCCGAGCGAGGAGCGCATCCGGGGCAAGCAGTTCGACATGTCGGTGCAACTGTTCCATCGCAACGATGCCGGCCGCTGGGCCGTGTTGAGTGTTCTGCTCGAGCGGGGCGAGCCGCAGCCCGTGGTGCAGCAGGTTTGGAACCACATCCCGCTCGAAAAGGGAGACATTCAGAAGGGCTTGGCGCCGCTGGATTTGACGGCCCTGCTGCCGACCGAGCGGCCCTATTTCACCTACATGGGCAGCCTGACCACACCGCCCTGCACCGAGGGGGTGCTGTGGCTGGTGATGCGACAGCCCGTGGGCATCAGCGACCAGCAACTGGGCATTTTTGAAAAGCTCTACCCGATGAACGCCCGCCCCATCCAGGCCGGCTCGGGCCGCATCGTCAAAGAGAGCTTGTGAACCACTGGCGCGTGAGCGCCAGCCCCTGAGCCAAGACGCCGTCGCCCGCGCCTGCCGCCCACAGGCCGCCGGCCAGCAGCGCGCTCAGCACCGCGCAACCCACCATCGCCCGAGCCAGCCAAGCCGCCGTGCGCGAGGTGGCGCTGGGCGGCGTCAGGTCGTACACCGCCGGCGGCTGCGGCTGCCAGCTGGCAAAGCCCTGGGCAACCACACCGGCCGCCAACAAGGCCAGCACCGTGGGCCAGGGCAGGCCCGTCAACGCGTGGGCGGTCGCCGCCAAGGCGGCCAGAGCCGAGAGCAGCAGCAGAAGTTGGGCGGGGCGCGTCATGGGGAGGGCGAGTTCGGGGCGGCGCCCCGGATGCTACGGGGACATCCCTATTTCGTGAGACGGTACTTTCGCTAGTGAGCGCAAGTGCTTCATTTGGCTGGATTTTTTGCCGTGAAGCCTGTTCAAAAACGCAGGCTAAGTGCTTGATGCGCTTGCTGTTTTCGCCGATTTCGGGGGTCCCATGGGCTCCGCAAGGAGGTAAAGTAGAAAAAAGTGGGATAAACGGGAAAAGCGAAGCGTCATCGTGGCAACTGGGGTGTTCACCGGACCGTCGGCCTTGGCCATGGATGCCAAGGGCCGCCTGGCCATGCCCACGCGCCACCGCGAACCCTTGCAAGCGCTTTGCGGCGGCCGGCTGACACTGACCAAGCACCCCAGTGGCTGCTTGATGCTCATCCCCGAGCCCACCTGGCAGGCCATGCTGGACGAGCTGCTCAAGCTGCCCATGGAAGCCGCCGGTTGGCGTCGTTTCCTGCTGGGCAGCGCCCAGGAGGCCGAGATGGACGGCGCGGGCCGCTTGCTCATCGCGCCCGAGCTGCGCACCTTCGCCAAGCTGCAGCGCGACCTGATGCTGATGGGCGTCGGTCGCCACTTCGAGCTGTGGGACGCCGCCACCTACGCACTGGACGAGGCCAAGACCATGGACTCGCCCATGCCCGATTCGCTGAAGTCCTTCGTTTTCTGAGAGGGCGGCGATGACGGACACCCTGAGCCCGGCCGCCGAACGGGCCCACGCCACCGTGCTGCTGCACGAGGCCGTGGACGCCCTGCTGCACGCCGAGGCCGACCCCAATGGCACCTACGTGGACGGCACCTTCGGCCGCGGAGGGCACAGCCGCTTGCTGCTGTCCCGCCTGGGGCCGCAAGGCCGGCTGATCGCGCTGGACCGCGACCCCGACGCCCGCGCCGCCGCCGCGCACATCCAAGACCCCCGCTTCTCGCTGCACCACGCCCGCTTCTCCGAGGTGACCGAGGTGCTGGCGGGCCTGAACGTGCCCGCCATCCAAGGCTTGCTCCTGGACGTGGGCGTGTCCAGCCCGCAGATTGACGAGCCCAGCCGCGGCTTCTCGTTCCGCCACGACGGGCCGCTGGACATGCGCATGGACCCCACGCGCGGCGAGTCGGCCGCTGATTTTTTGGCCCGCGCCGACGTGCGCACCCTGACGGAGGTGATCAAACACCATGGCGAAGAACGGTTTGCTTTCAAGATTGCAGAGGCGCTTGTGGCTCGCCGCGACGCAGGGCGCCCTGTCACCCGCACCCGCGAGCTGGCCGAGCTCGTGGGGCAGGTCGTCAAGACCCGCGAGCCGGGCCAGGACCCTGCGACACGCACGTTTCAGGCTCTACGGATTCACGTCAATGCCGAGCTTGAAGAGCTCCAGGGCGCCCTGAACGCGGCCCTGTCTGTGCTGGCGCCCGGCGGGCGCTTGGCCGTGATCAGCTTCCACTCGCTGGAAGACCGCATGGTCAAGCGCTTCATCACCGCGCACAGCAAAGACGAGCCCGACCGCAACGCCCCCTTTGCGCCTCCCAAGGCCTTGCCCTTGCGGGCGGTGGCGCGCATCCACCCCGGCGCCGATGAGGTGGCTGCCAACCCACGCGCGCGCTCGGCCGTGTTGCGCGTGGCCGAGAAGGTTTGAGCGCCATGTGGACGCGCCTGAACATCCTGCTGCTGGTGGCCCTGATGCTGTCGGCTTTGGCCTTGGTCCGCCAGACCTACGAGGGGCGACGGCTGTTCGCCGATCTGGAACGGGCCAAGTCAGAGGCCCGCAAGCTGGAGGCCGATGTGCACCGCCTCCAGGCCGAGCGCGAGGGCGAGGCCACCAACCTGCGCGTGGATCAGCTGGCCCGTGAGCGCTTGCAGATGCGCAGCATCACCCCCGCCTTGACCTTGAACGCCATGCCAGCCGCGGCCAGCGCGGCGGCCTCGGGAGTTCGACCATGACGTGGTTCAAACGCGCGGCGCAGGACGGCGCTGGCACGGTTTGCTACGGCCACAGCCCGCTGTTGGCCAGCCCCACCCCGGTGATCCGGTCGCGTCTGCTGCTCGCGGCCGTGGGCTTGGCGTTCACGGGGCTGGTGGCGCGGGCGTTTTACGTGCAGATCTGGGCCGAAGACTTCTATCAGGCCCAGGGCGAAGCCCGGTACGCCGCCACCCTGGAGTTGCCCGCCAGCCGCGGCCGCATCCAAGACCGCCATGGCAGCGTGCTGGCCACCAGCGTGGCCACGCCGTCGATCTGGGCCATCCCGCCGGAGGTCGACCGCGACCCCGCGCGCCGCGCGGAGCTCGCCCGCTTGTTGAAGATGACGCCCGCCGAGCTCGACGCGAGGCTGAACGGCGAGGGGCGTTTCGTGTGGCTGCGCCGCCAGGTCGATGACGAAACCGCGCAAGCCGTCAAGAAGCTGGCGCTCAAGGGCGTGCACCAGGAGCGCGAGTACCGCCGCCAGTACCCTGAGGGTGAGGCCAGCGCGCACGTGGTGG
>NZ_JAPZSY010000111.1 GCF_027532025.1 Inhella sp.
GGAGCCGGCAACGACGCTTGTCGCCCCCGGGGCTCGGCCCGAAGGGTGGCCCCTGGATCCGGCGCATGCGTTGTCGCTCCTTCTTTTGGACCCGAGTCCACGGCGGCGTCGCTCCGAGCCTGCGCCGGACCAGGGGCCACCCCGGCCTGGGCTTCTGCCGCGCAGACTCCTAGGCGCCACTGACATGCCACGCTTCGGGCAGGACGTCCCGCCGCACGCCCGGCGCCCGGTCGCCTGGTACGCGCCGGCCACGCTGTGGCAGGCGGCGCGCAAGCTGCTGGCGGCCGAGCAGTTCGCCACCCACCTGGACCGCCGAGAGACCTTCCCGAGTGAGCTGCGTCCGGTCGACTTCAGCGCCGACCCCTGCGATGCGAGCGCGCCCTTCTGGTTCGACTTCGCCTCCGACACCGGCGACGGCGGCGACGCCACCGTGGCGGTGGCGCAAGCCCTCCTGGCGCCCGCCCTGGCCGGCACGCAGGCCGTGGACGAGCACGGTCGGCCCCTGCCGCAGGGACGCCTGCTGGTGCTGGGTGGCGATCTCGCCTACCCCGGCTCGGGCCGGCTGGACTACCAGTACCGCTTCATCGAGCCCCTCGACCAGGCCCTGCGCTGGGCGCAGCGACAAGCCGGCTTCGGGCGCTGGCGCCACGCGGTCGACGCCCGCCGAGAAGGCATCCCCATCGCACCCGACGACAAGGTGGTCGTCGCCATCCCGCAGAACCACGACTGGGCCGTCAGCGCGTCCACCTTCTGCCGCTACTTCGTCAACACCGACGCCGGGGCCGTGCTGGGCGCGCGCACGCCACAGCGGCAAACCTGGTTCGCGCTGAAGCTGCCGCGCAACTGGTGGGTGCTGGGCCTGGACTTCGCGCTCGAGGGCGACCTCGACCGCCCGCAGTACGAGGGCTTCAAGGCCCTGCTGAACCAAGGCCTGGGCGCGGGCAGCCAGGTCGTGCTCGTCTACCCCGAGCCCACCTGGACGCGCCCGCTGGGCGACCACGCGCCCGAGGGCTACCCCAAGCGCTACCAGCGCCTGGAGGCGCGGCTGCTGGCCGCGGGCGCGCCCATCCGCCTGCGCCTGGCCGGCGACCTGCACCACGTGGCGCACGAGCAGCTGACCCTGCCCGACGGCAGCGACACCCACCTGCTGGTGGCCGGGCACGGCGGCGCCTTCACGCACGCCACGCACACGCAGGAGGTGCGCGGCCGCAAGGTGATGCGCGCCATCACCGCGCCGGGCGACGAGCTGGCCCAGCACGTCGAGATCGGCCTGCCGCGCAACCGGGACGAGGCGGCGCTGCCCGCCTTCGAGCCCGGCGTGCGCTACCCCGACGAGGTCGCGTCGCGCCGCCTGGGCTGGCGCGCTTGGGCCGCGGCCTTCCGCGCACGCGGCAGCGGCGCGGCCCAGGGCTGGCGCGGCTGGTGGGCCGAGCAGTGGGACAGCAACCGCGGCCTGCTGCCCGTGCTGGGCGGCCTCGTGGGCCTGCTGACCTGGTTCGGCTGGGGCATCCACCCGCAGGTGGACCTGAGCCGCGTGCCCAGCCCCAGCGCCGTGCTGCCCGCGCTGGCCGTGCTGGCCGCCTGCGCCGCCGCTGTGTGGGACCCGCTGGCCCCGCGCCGCGCGCTGCTGCTGGGTGCAGGGCATGGCCTGGCGCAACTGGGCGCCGCCTGGGGCTGGACCCTGCTGTGCTTCAACACCCTGGGCCCCTGGCTGGGCTGGCCCGCCTTCGTGCTCGCCTCCGCCCTCAGCGGCGGGCTGCTGCTGGGCCTCACCCTCGCGCTGGCCTGCGGCGGCTTGGGGCTCGCGTCCAACGCGGCCTCGGGCCTGGTGGCGCACGAGGGGCACAAAGGCTTCGTGCGCTTTCGGCTGGACGACACGGGCCTCACCGCGTTCGTGCTCGGGCTGGACGAGGTGCCGGTGCAAACCGCGGTGCCCACCGACGCCCCCCTGCCGGCCGGCTGGCGCGTGGTGGAGCGATTCACGCTGCGCGGCTGAGGCGAACTGCCCGTCATGTCGATTTCATGCCCCCCTTTCGTGGGGAGCATGAGGGCGGGTGGCCCTCAGACAATGGGCTTTGCTCCTCCTTTGCTGCTGCGCCATGGTTACCCCCCTCGACAAACTCAACCGCCTCACCGAATCGCACGGCGCGCTGCAGCCCGGCAAGGGCTTGGTGTCGGGCGTCATCGCCCTGTCCCTGGCCATCCTGTGCTTCCTGGGCGTGCTGGCCTTCCTGTTCCCGCAGTACCTGACGACGCCGCAGCTGCGCCAGTCGTACAACGTCGAGGTGATGCGCCAGCTGCTGTACTGGTCGCTGGTCATCGCCGGCGGCATCGCGCTGTGGAACATGGTCTTCGGCCGCGTGCGCTGGTTGTCGGCCGGCACCTTCGTGCTGCTGGGCCTGTGCCTGGCGCTGGGCGGCCACAAGGTGGAGGTGGACCCCAACTTCCCCGACGGCACGCCCTACATCGGGCTGGACTGGTTCATCTTGGACCTGCTGGGCTCCACGCTGCTCTTCGTGTTCGTCGAGAAGCTGTTCCCGCTGCGCAAGGATCAGCCCGTGTTCCGCCCCGAGTGGCAGACCGACTTCCACCACTTCATCGTCAACCACCTGATGGTGGGCTTCGTGCTGCTGGCGGTGAACCTGCTGGTTCACAAGTTCTTCGGCTGGGCGGCCAAGGACGGCGTGCAGGCCTGGGTGCAGGCCTTGCCCTTCCCGGTGGCGCTGTTCCTCATCATTCTGGTGGCGGACCTGATGCAGTACTGGACGCACCGCGCGTACCACGAGGTGCCGCTGCTGTGGCGCCTGCACGCCGTGCACCACAGCGTCAAAAGCATGGACTGGATGGCCGGCAGCCGGCAGCACATCCTGGAGCTCATCCTGACCCGCACCCTGGTGCTGGCGCCCATCTTCGTGCTGGGCTTCAGCAAGGAAGTGATCGACGCCTACATCGTCGTGGTCGGCTTCCAGGCCGTGTTCAACCACGCCAACGTGAGCGTGCGCCTGGGGCCGCTGCGCTACCTCATCGTCACGCCCAACTTCCACCACTGGCACCACAGCCAGGACGCCGAGGCGCTGGACAAGAACTACGCCGCGCACTTCGCCTTCCTCGACCACCTCTTTGGCACCGCCGTGCAGAGCGACCGCAAGTGGCCCACGGCCTACGGCGTGCTGGGCGACTACGTGCCCAACGGCTTTTGGGCGCAGTTCAAGTTCCCGTTCACCTGGAAGGGCTGAGGCACCGAAGCTGACACGAAAGCTTCACGGCGCCGACACGGCGCTTTCATGGGCGCTGTCTAGCGTGGCGGGGTTGTCATCCACACCCTGCCATCGCCATGAACCAGCCCGTTGACCCCACCCTCATCGACTTCAACGACGAGGACAGCAACCGCAGCGCCAACCCGCACTTTTCGCAAGTGCTGGACGCCCGCCTCAGCCGCCGCAGCCTGCTGCGCGGCGGCTTTGGGGGCGCCACCACTGCGGTGCTGGGCACCGGCCTGTTGGCCGCTTGCGGCAGCGACGACCCCGTGGCCCCGCCGGCGCCGGCCCCCGCGCCGGCCCCGGCACCCGCCCCGTCGCCCATCGTCACCCGCCTGGGCTTTGGCGCCGTCAACAAGAGCCTGGCCGACCTCGTCACGGTGCCTGCCGGTTACACCGCCACCATCTTGTACGCCCTGGGCGACCCGCTGCGCGCCGCCACCCCGGCCTACAAGAACGACGGCACCGACGCCGACTTCGAGAACCGCGCCGGCGACCACCACGACGGCATGGAATGGTTCGGCCTCTCTAGCACCGGCACACCGTCGACCACGGCCGCCGACCGCGGCCTGCTGGCCATGAACCATGAGGCCACCACCGACGAAACCCGCGCCAGCTTCTTCATTCACGCCACCGGCGGCACGGCCACCTTGCCGCGCCCCGTGGATGAGACCGACAAGGAGATGGCCCTGCACGGCGTCTCGGTGGTTGAGATCCGCAAGACTGGCACCGCCTGGAGCTACCTGCGCGATTCGTCTTACAACTTCCGAATCGTGCCCACCACCGAGATCGACATCGCCGGCCCCTTGCGCGGCAACGCCCTGGCCATCACCAAGTACTCGCCCACCGGCACCGTTACGCGCGGCACCATCAACAACTGCGGCACCGGCAAAACCCCCTGGGGCACCTTCGTCACGGGCGAGGAAAACTGGTCTGGCTACTTCTTCCGTGTGGCCACGGACAACACCGTGCGCGGCAACGACAAGTCGGTCACCTCGCTGAACCGCTACGGCCGTGCCCAGGGTGCGGCTTCGCGCCACGGCTGGGAAACCGCCAGCGCCGACGACCGCCACATGCGCTTCAACATCAGCCGCTCGGGCGTGTCGGTGGACGGCAGCGACGACTACCGCCACGAGATGAACCTGCAGGGCTACATCGTCGAGATCGACCCCTACACCAAGACCAAGAAGGCCGTGAAGCGCAGCGCCCTGGGCCGCTTCGCCCACGAGAGCGCCGCCTTCAGCATCCCGGTGGTGGGCCAGCCCATCGCCGCCTACATGGGCGACGACTCTCGCAACGAGTACATCTACAAGTTCGTGTCGACGGCGGTGTGGAGCGCCGCCGACGCCACGCCCACCGACCGCTTGGCCACCGGCGCCAAGTACCTGGACCAGGGCAAGCTGTTTGTTGCCAAGTTCAACGCCGACGGCAGTGGCCAGTGGATTGAGCTGAGCATGACCAACGCCACGGTGCGCGACTACACCGGCTACCCCTTCGCCGACCAGGCCGACATCTGCGTCAACGCGCGCTTGGCCGGCGATGCCGTGGGCGCCACCAAGATGGACCGCCCCGAGTGGTGCTCGGTGAACCCGAAGAACGGCGAGGTCTACTTCGCCCTGACCAACAACAGCAACCGACGTGTGGACCCCACCGGCGGCAGCCAGTTGGTGCCCGACAGCGCCAACCCCCGCGCCTACAGCGACATCCGCGGTGGCACGTCGACCAACTCGGGCAACCCCAACGGTCACATCCTGCGCTTGAAGGAAGGCACCGGCGGCGCTTCGGCCACGGCCTTCACCTGGGACATCTACGTCTTTGCCGCCGAAACCAGCGCCGCCACCGGCACGGTCAACCTCAGCAACCTGACGGGCGACCAAGACATGTCCAGCCCCGACGGCCTGGCCTTCAGCCCCACCACCGGCATCTGCTGGATCCAAACCGACGACGGCGCCTACACCGACGTCACGAACTGCATGATGCTGGCCGCCATCCCCGGCCAGGTGGGCGACGGCGCCAAGCGCACCCTGAGCTACGCCCGCAGCGGCGGCGGCACCTTGACCGTGGACACCTACGTGGGCGCCACGCCCACGGCCGACAACCTCAAGCGCTTCTTGGTCGGACCGAAGGACTGCGAGATCACCGGCATCGCCGACACCCCCGATGGCAAGGCGCTGTTCGTCAACATCCAGCACCCGGGCGAGGGCACGCGCATGGCCGACGTGACCGACCCGACGAAGTACACCAGCCAGTGGCCGTCCAACGCCGGCTACGGCGCCGGCAAGCGTCCGCGCTCGGCCACCATCGTCATCACCAAAAACGACGGCGGCGTGATCGGCTCCTGATCGGGCGGGTCCAAGCGCCAAGGCCGCACCGCCCGGTGCGGCCTTGCTCGTTTCAGGCGTGCCAGGGCTGCGCCATCAGCGCTTCTTCGCCGGCCAGCCAATGGGCCACGGGCGCAGGCATGCGCGTGTCCTGCTCCCAGCCCAGCAGCGCGCAACTTTGCGCGTTGGGCACCAGGCCCTGTTTCCCCACCACCGCGCCCTTCACGTAGCCGGCGGCGCACAGCTTCCTCGCCAAGAGCGTGATGAGCGCCCTGGTGGGCAAGCTGGAGCAGGCCGGCTGGCTGCGCCGCGAGCCCGACACCCATGACGCCCGCGCCTGGCGCTTGCACCTGACCGACGCCGGCCAAGCGCTAGCCCGCCGCAGTTGGGCGGTGCAGGCGGAGGTGGTGCGAGGCATGACCGCGGGCGTGAGCCTCGCTCAACTGCAGGACTTGAAACAGCACATGGACCACGGCAGCGCCCAGCTGCTCGCCATGTTGTCGGACCCCTGAAACAACACCGCCGCCTCGTGGGCGGCGGTGGAGGTGGAGACAGGACGCTCAGGCCTTGGCCAACGCGCCGATCTTGGCTTGGTCGCGATCCAGCTCTTCGCGCGTGGTGATGCGGCGGAACCAGATCGTCACGAACGAACTGGAAAGCACGATGAAGAACGAGTACAGGATGGGCAGCAGCAGCACGTCACGCTGCTGGTCGCCCGAGAAGCTCAAGGTCACGATCAACACCGCCAGCGGGCCGTTCTGGATGCCGGTTTCCAGCGCGATGGTGCGGCCGCGCCGTGGCGTTTGCCGCAGCAGGCGGCTCAGGCCGTAGCCCAAGGCAAAGCCGAAGAGGCCCAAACCAATGGCGGCCCCATACACGGGGAAGCCGGTCTCCATCAGCAATTGGAAATTGCGCGGCACCCAAGAGCCCATCAGGAACAGGATCACCGCCACGCCCAGCAGGCCCCCGATCATCTCGATCACGGCGCCCACGTTGGCGTTCCATTTGCGCAGCGCGATGCCAATGACGGTGGGCACCAGCAGCACGAACAACACCTGGATGACGTTGCCCGATGGGATCTGCCAGTTGCCTTGAATGCCTTGGCTGTAAAACTTCAGCGTCAGGGGCACCATGAAGATGGCCACGATCGTCGACCCGATGGTCATCAAGATCGACAGGCTCAAGTCGCCCTTGCTGAAGTACGTGAAGATGTTGCTGGTGGTGCCACCGGGCATGCAGCCCATCAGGATGAGGCCCACCGCGTAGCCTGGGGGCAACTGCAACGCCGTGGCCAGCACGTAGGCCAGTGCCGGCATGATCCCGTACTGGCAAACCAGACCGACGAACACCCCCTGCGGCTTGCGCAAGGCGATGGCGAAGTCCTTGAACGTGAGGCTGGCGCCCATGCCCAGCATGATGACCATCATCATCACGCCGAGCAGCTTGGTTTCAATGTCGCTCAACATGGCATCAGCCCTTCTTCTTCATGGAGGCCAGCACTTCGGCGCGCAGGTCTTTGCGCAGGATCTTGCCGATGGGCGTCTTGGGCAGTTCCTCGCGGAACTCGATGTGGGTGGGCATCTTGTAGGCGGTGAGCTTGCTGCGGCAGTGCGCCAGCAAGGCTTCGGCGGTGAGGGCGTCGTCGGCCTTGACGATGTAGGCGCGCACGGCTTCGCCTGTCTTGGCATCGGGCACGCCGATGACGGCGGCTTCCATCACGCCGTCGTGCTGGGTCAGCACGTCTTCGATTTCGTTCGGGTAGACGTTGAAGCCGCTGACCAAGATCATGTCCTTCTTGCGGTCCACGATCTTGAAGGTGCCGTCGGCGCTCATGATGGCCACGTCGCCCGTGTAGAGCCAGCCGTCCTTGATCACCTGGGCGGTTTCTTCGGGGCGCTGCCAGTAGCCCCGCATCACCTGCGGGCCGCGGATGATCAGTTCGCCGGGTTGGCCCAAGCCCACGTCGTTGCCGTCGTCGTCCACGAGGCGGATGTCGGTCATCGGCGCCGGGATGCCGATGGTGTCCACCTTGCGACCGCTGTTCAGCGGCTGGAAGCAGGCCACCGGGCTGCTCTCGGTCAACCCATAACCCTCTACCAGGGGGGCGCCGGTGGTTTGCTCCCAGTGCTGCACCACGGTGTGGTGCATGGCCGCGCCGCCGCCGCCGGCGGCCTTGATGTGCTTGGGCGGGAAGGCGGTGAACCATTCTTCGCGCAGCAGCGCGTTGTAGAGCGTGTTCACGCCGGTCAGCCACGTGATTTTGTAGTTCTCGATCGCCCGCTGCAGGTTTTGGATGGGGCGCGGGCTGGGCACCAGGATGTTGCGCGCGCCCATGCGGAACATCGACAGGAAGTTCACCGTGAACGCGAAGATGTGATAAAGCGGCAGGGCGGTGAGCACCACCTCCTTGCCCTCGTCGATGTGGCTGCGCGTCATGCCCAGCATTTGCTCCAGGTTCCACAGCAGGTTGCCGTGGGTGAGCATGGCGCCCTTGGCCACGCCCGTGGTGCCGCCCGTGTACTGCAGCAGGGCCAGGCTCTCGTGGTTGAGGTCGCGCGTGTACTCCAGGGCGTCGGCCTTGTGGCGGCGGCCTTGGGCCAAGGCGTCGGGCAGGCGCACCGCCTTCAGTCGGTGCTTGGGGATGAGCCGGTTCCAGTGCTTCATCACCGCGTACACGATGGGTTGCACCACGGGCGGGAAGAACTCGGGCACCCGGGTCAGGATGACGTGGCGGATGCCGGTCTGGGCCTGGATGGCCTCCAGTTTGTCGGCGAACAGGTCCACCACCACGATGGCCTTGGCCCCGCTGTCGCGGAACTGGTGCGCCATTTCAGTCTCGGTGTACAGCGGGTTGGTGTTCACCGCCACGCAGCCGGCTTTCAGGATGCCCAGCATGGCCACCGGGTAGCTCAGGCAGTTGGGCATTTGCACCGCCACGCGGTCGCCGGCGGCCAGGCCGCACACGCCGCGCAGGTAGCGCGCCAGGTCGTCGCTCATCGCGTCGACCTCGGCGTAGCTGAGCGAGCCGTACATGCCGTTGGGCATGACACAGGTGAACGCGGTTTGTTTGGCGTAGCGCTTGGCGGCCTCCCGTGCCATGGCTGGCAAATGGGGAGCCGAAGGCGGCAGCAGCGTGGTGGGGATGGTCTGGCCGTAGTGCTGGAGCCAGGGCTTGAGCGCGTAGGGCGAAGGCGTGGCGGTCATCAAGCGGGGCGCCTTGGGCGCGCAAAAAAGAGGCCAGCGGAGCCGGCCGGGATAGCTCCCGCTCGGACTGAGCGGGGTCGCGAAGGTAACGGCCCGAAACCCTCCTGTCCAGGAGGACAGAGAGGGCCCAAAAATTGTGGGCGCTTTATCCGGGTTGGCCCCTGGGGATTTGCCCTGAGCGCCTCACCCGATGCGCACGGGCACCCGGGGGGCCAGGGCGCACATCAATTCGTAGCCGATGGTCCCGGCGGCATGCGCGACCTCGTCGATGGGCAATTCGGCGCCGCAGCGGCTGCGGCCCCACAGCGTGACCTCGCTGCCCACCCCAGCGTCGGGCAGGGCGCTGAGGTCGACGGCCAGCATGTCCATGCTCACCCGACCCAAGGTGCGGCTGCGCACCCCGTTCACCAGCACCGGGGTGCCGGTGGGCGCGTGGCGCGGGTAACCGTCGGCGTAGCCGCAGGCCACGGTGCCGATGCGCATGGCCCTGGCGGCGGTGAAAGTGCTGCCGTAGCCCACGGTGTC
Source organism: Inhella sp. (assembly GCF_027532025.1). Lineage (GTDB taxonomy): Bacteria > Pseudomonadota > Gammaproteobacteria > Burkholderiales > Burkholderiaceae_C > Inhella. The sequence goes on from NZ_JAPZSY010000111.1 coordinate 9,308, forward strand.
GCCTGGCTGCAAATCCTGCACGCCCAGCACCTGGGCGCGCAGGCTCATGCCCGGCTGCAGGCCCCAATGGGCGGCGTTGTGCTCGGGGTAGTCGGGCACCCCTCCGTAGCCCAGGATGCCCGCGCGCACCCAGTCGCCCGCCACGTTCACCGCCCCTGCCAGCGGCCGATGTGCATGGCGCAGCGTGGCGGCGCTGTTGGCGAGGCTGCGTTCGCCGGGCAGGTCGGCGGTGGCGGACTCGAAAGCCGCCACTTGGTGGGCGATGCCGTCGGCGCCCTGCCGTTGGGCGTCAGCGTCGCTGAAATGCGTCATCAGGCTCACGTCGTCCACCTGTGGCAGGTTCACCAATCGCTGCCAAGCGGCCCGGAAGGCCTGCGGGGCGAAGCCCAGCCGGTTCATGCCGCTGTTCAACTTGAGGAAAACGCGGTGCGGATGCAGGGTTTTGTGAGCGGCCAGCCAGTCGATTTGGTGCTCGGCATGGATGGTGTGCCACAAGTGCCAGCGCGAGCACAACTCCAGATCGCGCGGCTCGAACACGCCTTCCAGCAGCAGGATGGGGCCGCGCCAGTCCAGCGCCCGCAGGCGCTCGGCTTCGGCCAGGTCGATGCAGGCAAAGCCATCGGCCACCTGGCGCTGCGCGTCGAAGCAGCGCTCGATGCCATGCCCGTAGGCATTGGCCTTGACGACCGCCCACACCCGCGCTCCGCCGGCGCGCTCGCGCGCGATGCCCAAGTTGTGGGTCAACGCGGCGGGATGGACGATGGCTTCGATGGGGCGAGGCATGCTGACATTTGAACGCAGCCACGCTCGGTTACGCTCCCAACCCCGGAGACGATTGCGAGTGGGCCCAGCGCCAGGCGATGAAAAAAGGCTTCTACACGATCATGTCGGCGCAGTTTTTCAGCTCGCTGGCCGACAACGCCTTGTTCATCGCGGCCATCCAGTTGCTGAAAGACAGTGGCGCCCCGGAGTCGCACCGCGTGGCCTTGGTTCCGATGTTTGCCTTGTTCTACGTGCTGTTGGCGCCGTTCGTGGGCGCCTTTGCCGACTCGATGCCCAAGGGCAAGGTGATGTTCATCGCCAACGCCATCAAGGTGGTGGGTTGTTTGATGATGCTCGCCGGCGTGCATCCGCTGCTGGCCTACGCCGTGGTGGGGCTGGGCGCCGCGGCCTACTCGCCGGCCAAGTACGGCATCCTCACCGAGTTGCTGCCGGTGTCGCAGCTGGTCAAGGCCAACGGTTGGATCGAGGGACTGACCATCGCCTCCATCATCTTGGGCGTGCTGTTGGGCGGCCAGCTGGTGGGGCCGCACATCGCGCCGCAGCTGCTGGCCATCGACCTGCCCTTCATCGATACGGGCATCGATACCGCCCCCGAAGCAGCGATCGCGGGTTTGGTGCTGCTCTACGCCATCGCCGCTGGCTTCAACCTCTACATCCCCCGCACCGGCGCTGGCCTGATGCCGATGGACCGGCCGCTGGCCTTGGTGCGCGACTTTCAGCAGTGCAACCGCAAGCTGTGGCAGGACAAGCTGGGCCAGATCTCCCTGGCCACAACGACCCTGTTCTGGGGCGTCAGCGGCAACCTGCGCTACATCGTCATCGCCTGGGCCGCCGCCGCGCTGGGCTACAGCACCACGCAGGCCAGCAGCCTCGTGGGCGTGGTGGCCGTGGGCACCGCCGTCGGCGCCCTGGTGGCCAGTTGGTGGATGCGCTTGGACAAAGCGGTCAAGACCATCCCCTTGGGCACGGCCATGGGCCTGCTGATCATCGCGATGGTGCTCATCCGAGACGTTTGGATGGCAGCACCCTTCCTGATGGTGATGGGGGCGCTCGGCGGGTTCCTGGTGGTGCCCATGAACGCCTTGCTGCAGCACCGCGGCCACAGCCTGATGGGTGCGGGTCGCAGCATCGCGGTGCAGAACTTCAACGAGCAGGCCTGCATCCTGGGCTTGGGCCTTCTCTACTCGGGCCTCACGGCTGGGGGCTTGCACGCATTCGGCGCCATCACGGCCTTTGGCTTGCTGGTGGCCGGGGTGATGGAGCTCATCCGTCGCTGGCACTTGCACAACCGGCGCGAGCACGGCGAGGAGGTGGCGCGGTTGCTGGCCATCGCTCGCGGCGACGAGGACGATGGCCGACGCTGCCACTGAGCGCATGCTCTGAGGCCGCAACAGCCCACTTGCCCGCTGTTGTCGGGCTGTTGGTGGTCAGGTGCTGGTCGAGCTTCCGCCACCCCGCCGGCCGCGACCGCTGGTGGGCGGTGCGGTCACCAAGGGCTTGCCGCTGAGCACGGTTTCAATGTGCACGCTCCAAGCGCGGGCGATCTTGAAGCAGCCGCTGTGGTTGAGGTGGATCTCGTTATGCCAGTCGCCGCTGATGCCGCTGCTGCCCAGGGCCGCCGGGGCGATGGGCACTTGGGCTGAATCGAAGACTTGCAGGTTGGGGTACTGAACCGGATCGGCCGCGCAGGCTTTGAACAGTGCGGCCAGCTTGGACAGCATCAGTCGGCTCATGGCCGCCCAGTCGGCTTGCGGGATGGCGTAGGCCTTGAGCGCCGGGTACAGCCAGGGGCCGGAGGCGCTTTCGGCGCCAGCCGGCCGGGGCGTGGGCACGGCGTAGGTGTGGATGAACACCGGTTTGCCTCGGCTGGGCCCGGCATCGCGAAGGCTCAGCACATGGCGCAGGTTCACCCGCAGGTACTCGGCCAACGTGGCCCAACCGTCTTCGCTGAAATAGCGCGACACGCCGGCATTGGGCGGGCCCCACTCGGTTTGTTTGCGCAGCAGGCGCAAGTGGGGCGGGGTCGTTTCGCCATTTGGCCACTGCGCTGGCACGGCGGCGGCGGCCACCAAGTCGTTGCCGCCCACGCTGAGCAAGAGGCCGTCCCACACCGGGGCGCTGTCGTCCACCAGCAGCCGCACGAAGTCGGCGGAGCTTTCCAGGTCGACCATGCGGCGCAAGGCGTTGTGGTGGCCGGCGCAACTCACGGCCACCGTGGGCTGGCCCAGCACCAGTTCCTCCAACAGGTTGGCGTGGGCATCGACCTTGGCGGCGGCGAACGAGAACCAGGAATCCCCGTGCGCCAGCAGCCGCCAGCGGAAGGAGGACAGGTCCGCACGACGCTTGAGGTCGTCCGGCGTGAGGCACTGCAAATGTTCCATGCGGGATTCCATCTTGCGCTCTCGTTGGCCCTGGATTCCCCCCAGGCAGGGCGGCGCATTGTGAGCTCAAAATTCGAGCGCCACCTTGCGCGTTGTCATCGGTGGCAACCCTGATGGCGGGCGGCTGCACCGACATCCGATCGCCCCGTGGACGCGGGGTTTTTGGCGTCTTCCGTCAACATGGTGCCCTTGGCGCGGCACGGCCGCGCTGCTGCGTCCCCGCCATCTCCCATCGAACAGGTGCCCCATGACCGCTTCCGTTTACGACTTTGACGCTTTGTCCATCACCGGCCATAAGGTGGCCCTGAGCGACTACCGCGGCCATGTGCTGCTCATCGTCAACACCGCCAGCCGGTGCGGCTTCACCCCGCAGTTCGGCGGGCTGGAGCAGCTGTGGAACGACTACCGGGAACGCGGCCTGACCGTCGTGGGCTTCCCCTGCAACCAGTTCGGGGGGCAGGACCCGGGCTCGGACGGTGAGATCGCCGAGTTTTGCCAACTCAATTACGGGGTCAGCTTTCCCATGATGAGCAAGGTCGACGTCAACGGCGCCGAGGCCCACCCGCTGTGGCAGTGGCTCAAGCACGAGAAGCGCGGTTTGCTCGGCACGGAGCTCATCAAATGGAACTTCACCAAGTTCTTGGTGGGCAAGGACGGTCAAGTCATCGAGCGTTATGCGCCCAACGACGAGCCCGCCAAGCTGCGCGCCGACATCGAAAAGGCCTTGGCCGCGTGAGCGTCGCGCCGCCGCTCAGCCTCACCGTTTGCCTGCCCCAGGGCGCCGAGGAATGGGCGGCGTCGCTCAACCTGCGCCTGGCGGGCCAGGTCGAGGCCAGCGCTTGGCGCGCGGGCGATCCGCCGGCTGACTTGGCCGTGCTCTGGAAGCCGCCCCCTGCCTTTTTCAACGAGCAAACCCGGCTGCGCGTGGCCTTTGCCGCGGGCGCGGGGGTGGACGGCCTGCTGGCCCTTCGCCCGCCCCCTGGTCTGCCCTTGATCCGCCTCGAGGATGCCGGCATGGGCGTGCAGATGGCCGAGTACGTGCTGCACGCCCTGTTGCGCTGGTACCGGCAGTTCGACCGCTATGCCGCCCAAGCCCAGCGTGCCGAGTGGCGGCCGCAGCCGCCCCTGCCCAAGGTGGAATGGACGGTGGGGCTCTTGGGTTGCGGGGTGTTGGCCCACCCCACCGTGCGCGCTCTGCAGGGCTTGGGCTTCCCCGTGCAGGCATGGGCGCGCCGGCCGCGCGAGGGCGGCGACCTGCCGGTGTTCACCGGCGACGAGGGCTTGAACGCCTTGCTGGCGAGCTCGCGCGTCGTCGTCGCGGTGCTGCCTCTCACCCCCGACACCCAGGGGCTGCTCCAGGCCGAGCGCCTGGCTCGCATGCCCGCCGGCAGCTACTTCATCAACATCGCCCGTGGGGGCTTGGTGGACGAAACCGCCTTGCTCGACGCCCTCGACCGCGGGCACCTCGCTGGCGCCGCGCTGGACGTGTGCGCCACCGAGCCCTCCGGTCCCGAGCACCCTTTTTGGCGACACCCCCGCGTGCAACTCACCCCGCACATCGCCGGGGCCACGCTGCGCGACGAGGCGCTTGACCAAATCGCCGAAAAGATCCGGTGTTGGCTGCGCGGTGAGCCGATCAGCGGCCGCGTGTCGCTGGAGGCCGGTTACTGAGCATGGGCGCCGAACCCTAAAGCCTGGGCATCGCCGCCAGCGTGCCGCAGCGCGGTGCACTCGGCCGTCTCCAACTGCCCTCTCTCGGGTCACAGGATCAGGCCCATCTCCAGGGTCTCGAAGTACACCCCGCGGTGGCACAGGCCCATGGCGCGGCGACCTTCGACGGCGAAGCCCAGCCGTTGGTAGAGGCGCACGGCCGGCCCGTTGTCGGCCCGCACCTCCAGGTCGATGCGCACCAAGCGGCCTTGCCGCCGCGCCGCATCCAAGGTGGCGCGCAGCAGACGCTCGCCCAGGCCCTGCCGTCGGGCCTCGGCCCGCACCCCCATGCCCAGCTGGGCGCGGTGACGCAGCCCGTCGGCCCACTGGGGCAGCGCGTCGCACCAGCCCAGCACCCGCTCGCCGTCCCAGGCCACGAACTGCGGGTGCCCCGCCTCCACGTTGCCGGCCACGAATGCCTGCACCTGCGCCAGCGGCGGCGCTTGGTGCTGGCCCAGCATCAGGCTTTCGCGCGCCACGGCGTCCAGGCAGTCGTGAAACGCCGGTGCATGTTCCAGGCGGATGGGGACGATGTCGGCGGCGATCATGCGCCGATTTTGCGGGGGCGGCAGATCAGCCCGCGGGCCGATTCGGGTCCTGCAGGTGGGCCTCTTGCTCGTGGCGAAGGCGTTGCACATGGGCCAGCAGCTCCTTCGCGCTTTGGCGGCCGATGGTGGCTTCGGCCAGCAGGAAGCCGCCCACCTCCCCGATGCCGACGATCTCGTTGGCGCCGGCCATCTCCAAGTAGGTGCGTTGCCCAGGGTCGAGCAGTTCGGCGATGACCGTGGCGCGAGGGTTGTTCTGGCGCACGACCATGCAGTTGACCGCGGTGAGGGCGTCAGCGTGTGTCTTTTCGGCGTAGTTGGCCAGCACCACGATGGTGTCGGCCTCGGCCAGCGCCGAGCGCTCGATCGCATCGCCGCGCAAGGGGTAGGGCGAGCGATTGAAGCACACCAGGGGGTCGCTGCTGGGTTTGGCGTCCAGCTCGGCCACGACGACGACTGGCACCTTGGCCCACCGCGCGTCGCTGCGCAAGGTGTGCACGATCTGCGGGCCCTTCAGGTTCCAGCCCACGATGACGACGTGGTGGTGAAAGTGGTGCATGCGCAACCCCATGTCTTCGCGCACCTTGTGTTCGATCAGCAGGGCGGCCGCCAAGGCGCAGAGCAAGGCCGTCAAGAGTTTGGAGCTGAACATGGCGAAGCCGATCGCCATGCGGCCAGGCAGGGTCTGGGGGGCGATGCCGACTTCGCCCGAGGTCATCATGGACGCCAGCATGTAGAACACGGCATCGCCCAGTGTTTGCACGCGGCGGTGGGCGCCGGCTTCGAAGCCCAACAGCACCAGCGCACAGCCGAATCACACGGCCATGAAGATGAGCAAGAGCTGGGTGGCCAGCCGCACCCGAGCCTTGGACATCATCACCAGGAACAGGTGTCGAAGCAGAACGCTGGTTGGCATGCGTGGCCCTCCCTCCCGAGCGCACGAGGCGCTCAGCCCGAATGTAGGCACCGACCTTGGCCGCAGCCAAGAGGCGATTTAGGACCCGGCGGCGTGGGGCGGCACAAATTGGCGTGCCAAACCTCGGTCGTGTTCGGCGCTGAGACTCGGGGGCCCGATGACTCGATCGCCCGTCCGGCTCCATCGGCCATGGATCTGGAAACTTGGATGGCCAAACGGGAGAAGGGGGGGGGGGGGGGCGGCCCCGGGGCGGGGGGGGGTGGAGGCCGGCCCCCGCGCGGCCCCCCGGCCCGCCGGGGGGGGGGGGGCCGGCCGGGGGGGG
>NZ_JAPZSY010000117.1 GCF_027532025.1 Inhella sp.
CGAACGATGCCGCCCGTGTTGGCCATGACGAGACTAGCCCGGATGCCGCAGTTGTTCATCAGCGCGACTTGGGCCCCCAAATCGCGCGTGGCCGCCAACTGAGCATCGGCGATCAAGTGCCCCATGGGCGATTCGTTGCCCACCACCATGGGTACTTCTGTGGCCAGCCGGCCGATCTCGCGCTCCATCAAGGGTTTGGCTCGAGCAATGTAGCCAGCCAGCAGTTCGGTTTGCTCGGGATCCTTGGCGAAGGTGTCCAGCCGCACCAGCACATTGGTGGCGCTGGTGTCGACCACATCGCGCGTGCGGCGGTCGATGCGGAGCTCGATGTCCGTCACCATCGAGCCGTACTTGTCGCCGCTGGTTACCCGGCGGCCGTCGATCACGCAGTTGTACGCCCGGTGGGTGTGGCCCGTGACCACCAAGTCCACGGCCTTGTCCATGCGGGGCACCATGTCGGCAATGGGGCCCGAGATGCCGTCGCAGCCGTTCATGCTTGAGGAGCGGGGGTAGCCCCCTTCGTGGATCAGCACCACGATTGCTTCCACCCCCTGACTGCGAAGCACCTTTGCCCATCGGTTGATGGACTCCACCTCGTCGTCGAAGCGCAAGCCCGTCGCGGCCGAGGGCATCACCAGATTGGGAGTGTTCTTCAGGGTCAGGCCGATGAAGCCCACGGGGACGCCATCGAAGTGACGCACCTGGTAAGCCGGCAGCAGGGTGTCGCCCGTGGCTTCGACGACGGTGCTGGCGGCCAGGTACTGAAACCCCGTTCCCTTGAATGGCTTTGGGCCACGGCACCCTTCCGTGGGGTGGCAACCGCCCCGCTGTCGCCGAAGCAGTTCGGCGTGGCCCGCATCGAACTCGTGGTTGCCCACTGCCGACAAGTGCAGGCCCATCAGGCTCAAGGACTCGAGCGTGGGCTCGTCAAAGAACAGGGCCGACAGCAAGGGCGAGGCGCCGATCAAATCGCCCGCAGCCACAAAGACGTGATGGGGCTTGTTGGCGCGCAAGGTCTTGACAGCCGTGGCCAGCGCCTCGGACCCGCCCACGGGCACGTTGATCGTTTTGCTGGGGTCTTGAGGGTCTTGAAGGCGGAAAGGCGCCGGCGGTTGCAAATTGCCGTGGAAGTCGTTGATCGCCAGCACTTGCACCTTGAGCACATCGGGGGCTGGCGTGGGTGGCGTGGCACAGCCCGCCAGCCACGCGGCCAGTAGGGCACCTGCAACAGCAAACCACGAAAACGGACGGCGGGACATTCGGACTCCAAAACCAAGCCCGTGATTCTCGCTCTCAGCCAGGGCCTGGGCTCGCCAGTCGCCGCCGAATCCAGGCTTCGGCCTGGGTCAATCGGTCGGGCAGGGCCCCTCGCAGGGTTTCGTGCGGCAAGCGGTGGGCGTGCAGCAGGTCCGCCAACTCGGCGTGGGTGCGCTGACGCGTGGCCTCGCCATCGCGGAGCCAACCGTCGGCTTGCCATGGAATGCCGTCGGGCGCGCACAACAGGGTGAGGGCCACGCCGCGCTGCGACTGCAAGGCGCCGAGCATGAGGCTGGGGTCGTCAAAGTAATGCACGCTGTAGAGCGCAGTCATCAGCGCTGTGGTGTCGGCCACCACCACCGGGTGTGCAGCTGCTGCGCATTGAATTTGCCGCTGCTGCTCGGCCGCGATGTGCGCCTGCTCCAGCCGGCGTGGTGTCCGGTCTTGGCTGAGGCACCAATGGCGCAAGTGCTCGGGCACCGTGGCTGCAGGCAGGTCGGCCAACCGCTGCCCCAAGGCTTGGGTGAGGGTGCTCTTGCCCGTGCATTCGGCCCCCAGCAGGGCGACGATGAGGCTCATGCGGGGGCGTCCAGCAACTCCCGTTGCCAGCGCCACCAGCCCCAGGCGGCCAAAGGGATGAAAGCGGTGTAGAGCATCACGGTCAGCCAGTACCCTTTGTAGGCGAACAGGCTCACCGAAACCGCATTGATGGCCACCCAGAACGTCCAGTTCTCGATGAGCTTGCGCCCCAGCAGCACCGTGGCCACCACGCTGGCCACGGTGGGCAGGGCATCCCAGTAGGGCACGGGCGAGTCGGTGGCGTGCTGCAAGAAGGCCCCCAGCAGTGGCCAGCCCAAGGCGACGGTCCCGAGGCTCCAGGCCCACCCACGGCGCGAAAGTCGTCTCACGGGCAGGGCGTGCCCGGCTTCGCCGCGGAACCATTGCCACCAGCCCCAGGCGGCCAGCACGATGAAGAAGGCTTGCAGGCCAGCCTCTCCGTACAACCGCCCATGCCAGAAGAACAGCCCATACAAGGCGGACGATGCGATGGCCAGCGGCCAAGCGGCGATCCACTGCCGTTGGTTGCACCACACCATGGCCACCGACAGGATGACGGCCAGCAGTTCCAGCCAGGTGACCGGGCTGCCCCAGGCCGTGAAGGCCGGGTGAAAAAAGGGTTCCATCGGGTTCAGCAGACGCCGGTGCAGGCGCCTTGTGCCAGCCGGCTCACTGGAGCCGAACGAAGATTTCGTCCGGCTTGACCATGCCCAGTTCGCCGCGCGCCTTTTCTTCGACCATCTCGAGCCCCTCGCGCAGGTCTTTGAGCTCGGCGCGCAGCCGCACCAACTGTTGACGGGTGGCCTGGTTTTGAGCCTCTTGGGCCTTCAGCGCCACCCGCAACTCGGCCACGTGGGAGGCCGACTGTTTGCCCCACCAGATCTGGGCCTGGACCCACACGAAGCCCAGACCCAACAGGATGGCGATGGCGCGCAAGGCGGTGCCCGATCAGCGCAGGTTGTAGAACGCCGCGCGGCCGGGGTACACGGCCACGTCGCCGAGGTCTTCCTCGATGCGCAGCAACTGGTTGTACTTGGCCATGCGGTCGGAGCGCGACAGCGAGCCGGTCTTGATCTGGCCGGCGTTGGTGCCCACGGCGATGTCGGCGATGGTGCTGTCTTCGGTCTCGCCCGAGCGGTGGCTGATGACGGCGGTGTAGCCAGCGCGCTTGGCCATCTCGATGGCGGCGAAGGTTTCGGTCAGGGTGCCGATCTGGTTGATCTTGATGAGGATCGAGTTGGCGATGCCCTTGTCGATGCCTTCCTTCAGGATCTTGGTGTTGGTGACGAACAGGTCGTCGCCCACGATTTGCACCTTCTTGCCCAGGCGGTCGGTCAGCAGCTTCCAGCCGTCCCAGTCGCCTTCGGCCATGCCGTCTTCGATGGAGATGATGGGGTACTTGTCGACCCAGGTGGCGAGCATGTCGGTCCACTGGGCGGCGCTGAGCTTGATGCCGCCTTCGCCTTCCAGCACGTAGACGCCGTCCTTGTAGAACTCGCTCGCGGCGCAGTCCAGGGCCAGCGCGATTTGCGTGCCTGGGGTGTAACCGGCGGCCTCGATGGCCTGCAGGATCATCTGGATGGCGGCCTCGTGGTTGTCGACGTTCGGGGCAAAGCCGCCTTCGTCGCCCACGGCGGTGCTCATGTGCTTGTCGTGCAGGATCTTCTTCAGGGCGTGGAAGGTCTCGGCACCCCAGCGCAGGGCCTCGCGGAAGCTGCTGGCGCCCACGGGGACGATCATCAGCTCTTGCAGGTCGAGGTTGTTGTTGGCGTGCGCGCCGCCGTTGACGACGTTCATCATCGGCACGGGCAGTTGGCAGCCGTTCATGCCGCCGAAGTAGCGGTACAGCGGCAGGCCGGCTTCTTCAGCGGCAGCGCGGGCCACGGCCATCGACACGGCCAGCATGGCGTTGGCGCCCAGGCGGCTCTTGTTGTCGGTGCCGTCGAGGTCGATCAGGGTCTTGTCCAGGAAGGCTTGCTCCGAGGCGTCCAGGCCCATCACGGCTTCGCTGATTTCGGTGTTGATGAACTCCACCGCCTTCAGCACGCCCTTGCCCAGGTAGCGGCCTTTGTCGCCGTCGCGCAGTTCGATGGCTTCGCGGCTGCCCGTGCTGGCGCCGCTGGGCACGGCGGCGCGGCCCAGGGTGCCGCTTTCCAGCAGCACGTCGCATTCAACGGTGGGGTTGCCGCGGCTGTCGAGGATCTCGCGGCCGACGATGTCAACAATGGCGCTCATGGGGGATGTCCTTAGGAAGCAAGAAAAACTGCACGGAAGTTTAGAGGGGTACCCCTCGGTAACTTCGCCTCAAACCGGGTTCACGTGGGGGAGTAGCCCTCGACCAGCGTGACGTTGAAATACTCGGTCGCCCCTTGGCGAAGGGCGCGCGAGGCGGTGTAACCCTCGCCGAAGTACCAGGCCTTGGCGGCCTCCATCGACGGGAAGCGCAGCACCACCAGGCGGGCCGGGTGCCAATCGCCCTCGACCACCTCCATGGCGCCACCGCGCACCACGTACTCGCCGCCGTGGGCGGCCACCGTGGCCGGGGTGGAGGCCATGTAGGCCTTGAAGGTTTCGGGGTCGCTGACCTTGCTGGCGATGACGGCGTAGGCGGGCGTGCTCATTGGGCTTGGGCCTGGGCGTTGGCCTGCTTGTGCTGCAGTGCGGCCTTCACGTACGCGATGAACAGCGGGTGGCCATCCCACGGCGTGCTCTTGAACTCGGGGTGGAACTGAACGCCCACGTACCAGGGGTGCACGGCCTGCGGCAGCTCGACGATTTCCGTGAGCTTCTCGCGCTGGGTGATGGCGCTGATGGCCAAGCCTGCCTTTTGGAGCTGGTCCAGGTACTGCTCATTGGCTTCAAAGCGGTGGCGGTGGCGCTCGGTCACCACCGGGCCGTAGATGGCGTGGGCGATGGTGCCGGGCTTGACGTCGCTGCTTTGCGAGCCCAAGCGCATCGTGCCGCCCAGGTCGGAGTTGGCGTCGCGCTTCTGGATGCTGCCGTCGGCGTCCTGCCACTCGTCGATCAGGGCGATGACCTTGTGCGGCGCATCGGGGTCCATCTCGGAGCTGTTGGCGCCCTCGAGGCCGGCCACGTGGCGGGCGTACTCGATGGTGGCCACTTGCATGCCCAGGCAGATGCCGAGGTAGGGCACCTTGTGCTCGCGGGCGTACTGGGCCGCGATGATCTTGCCTTCCACACCGCGCTTGCCAAAGCCGCCGGGCACCAGGATGGCGTCGGCGTTCTTCAGGCTGTCGAGCTTGCCGGCTTCGAGTTCTTCGGCGTCGACGTAGTCGATGACCACGCGGGCGTGGTTGTGAATGCCGGCGTGGCGCAAGGCCTCGTTGAGCGACTTGTACGAGTCCGACAGGTCGGTGTACTTGCCGCACATGGCGATGCGCACTTCGGTTTGCGGGTTCTCCACCTCGTGCACCAGGGTGTCCCAGCGCTTGAGGTCGGTGGACTTGGTGCTGAGCTGCAGCTTGGTGCAGATCATCTGGTCCAGGCCCTGTTCGTGCAGCACGCGGGGCACCTTGTAGATGGTGTTCACGTCCCACATGCTGATCACGCCGTACTCGGGCACGTTGGTGAACAGGGAAATCTTTTCGCGCTCGTCGTCGGGGATGCGGCGGTCGGCGCGGCAGATGAGCGCGTCGGGCTGGATGCCGATTTCGCGCAGCTTCTGCACCGTGTGCTGGGTGGGCTTGGTCTTCAGTTCGCCGGCGGCGGCGATCCAAGGCACGTAGGTCAGGTGCACGAAGGCCGTGTTGTGCGGGCCCATCTTCAGGCTCATCTGGCGCACGGCTTCGAGGAAGGGCAGGGACTCGATGTCGCCCACCGTGCCGCCGATTTCGACGATGGCGACTTCGACTTCATCGGGCGTGCCCACGCCGGCGCCGCGCTTCACGAACTCTTGGATCTCGTTCGTGATGTGCGGGATGACCTGCACGGTCTTGCCGAGGTAATCGCCCCGGCGTTCCTTCTCCAGCACCGACTGGTAGATCTTGCCGGTGGTGAAGTTGTTGGCCTGCTTCATCCGCGTGGTGATGAAGCGTTCGTAGTGGCCCAGGTCCAGGTCGGTTTCCGCGCCGTCGTCGGTCACGAAGACCTCGCCGTGCTGGAACGGGCTCATCGTGCCCGGGTCGACGTTGATGTAGGGGTCCAGCTTGATCAGCGTGACCTTCAAACCGCGGGATTCGAGCAGGGCCGCGAGCGAGGCGGCCGCAATGCCCTTGCCCAGAGAGGACACGACACCGCCGGTGACGAAGACGTATTTGGTCATTGTGTGCAGGGCGTTCCCACGCGCCGCACCCCCTCGGCATCGTGCTGGGGGCCGTGCAGGCCGGAAACGCTCAAGAGGAAAGCCGGAGTATATCGGCGCGGGTTTACCCGAGGTCGGGCAGCAGATTCAGCACAGCCTGCGCCGCCGCCTCGGGCCGTTCGAAGGGGAACAGGTGCGAGCCTTCGATTTCGCGGTAACGGCCGGGGCCGATGAAGCGGCGCGTGGCGTCCAGGCCGCCTTGGCGCATCTCCGCGCTGCGGGTGCCCGCGATGAAGCCCACTGGGGCCTTCAAGCGCCGGGCCACATGGGGCAGGGTGTGCGGCAGGCCGGCGTAGATGCGGGTTTCGACCTCGCGATGAAAGGCCAGGCGCAGGCCGCCGCGCACGGGGTCGGGCTCGAAGCCGCAATCGACGTAGTCGGCCAGCACGCGCGGGTCCCAGGCTTGGAACAAGGGCTTGCTGCCGAAGTGCGCTTCCACCGCCGCGCGGTCGGGCCAGTGGTCGCGGCGCTGCCGGGCGATGCTGGCCGGCGGCATGCGCCACACCACACCGGTCAGCTTGCCCCAGCGCACCAACTCGCGGCGCCAGCCGCGGATGAAGGGCGAGTCGAGCTGCACCACGCGCGCCGCCCATTCGGGCCGGCGTGCGGCCAGCATCAGGCTGAGCACGCCGCCCAGCGAGTGACCGACGAAGTCGATCGGCCCGCTCGGCTGCACGGTGTCGGACACGAAGGCCTCCAACTGGTCCACCAGATGCGGCCAGTTGCTGGTGACGGGGTAGCGCGGGTCGTGGCCCAGCTTGGGCAGGGCGTGGACGGTGTAGCCGGCTTGACGCCAAACTTTGAACAGCAGGCGGTAGCAGCCGGCGGGGTAGCTGTTGGCGTGCAAGAAAACGATCGTGCCAGCGCTCATCGCGCCAAGCCCTTCAAGCGGTAGAGCTGCTCCAACGCTTCACGAGGCGAGCAGGCGTCCACGTCCAGCGCCTGCAAAGCCTGGACGGCAGGGTGCTCGGGCTCGGGTTCTGCGGCCGCCGGTGGCGCGGCGAACAGGTCCACCTGCGCCTCGTCCCCCGCCTTTTGGGCCTCCAAGGCTTCAAGCGCGGCACGGGCCTGGCGCAGCACGGGGTTGGGCATGCCGGCCAGGCGCGCCACCTGCACGCCGTAGCTGCGGCTGGCCGGGCCGGGCTGCAGCTCGTGCAGGAAGGCGATGGTGTCGCCGCTCTCCACCGCCGACACGTGCACGTTGTGCGCGCTGGGGTGGCGCTCGGGCAGGGCGGTCAGCTCGAAGTAGTGCGTGGCAAAGAGGGTCAGTGCGGCGCAGCGGTCGTGCAAATGGCTGGCGATGGCGCCGGCCAGGGCCAGGCCGTCGAAGGTGCTGGTGCCGCGGCCGATCTCGTCCATCAGCACCAAGGACTGTTCGGTCGCGGCGTGCAGGATGGCCGCCGCCTCGGTCATCTCCAGCATGAAGGTGGACTGCGCGTTGGCTAGGTCGTCGGCGGCGCCGATGCGGGTGTGGATGGCGTCCAAGGGCCCCAGGCGGCAGCTCTGCGCCGGCACGAAGCTGCCCATGCTGGCCAGCAGCGCGATGAGCGCCACCTGGCGCATGAAGGTGCTTTTGCCGCCCATGTTCGGGCCGGTGATGACGAGCAAGCGGCGCTTGGCGTCGAGCCGGCAGTCGTTGGGCTGGAAGGCCTTGCCCACGGTCTCGGCCAGCCGGGCTTCGACCACGGGGTGGCGGCCACCGACGATGTCGATGCAGGGGTGGGCCACGAACTGCGGCGCGCACCAGTTGAGCGTGGCGGCGCGCTCGGCCAGCGCGGCCAGGGCGTCCAGGCTGGCCAAGGCGCGGGCCAGGTGGGCCAGCGCGGGCACCTCGGCGCCCAGGGCGTCCAGCAGCTGTTCGAAGAGGGCCTTCTCGCGGGCCAGGGCGCGCTCGCTGGCGCTCAGGGCCTTGTCCTCGAAGGCCTTGAGCTCGGGCGTGATGAAGCGCTCGGCGTTCTTCAGCGTTTGGCGGCGCTGGTAGTCGTCGGGCACCTTGTCCTTTTGGCCCTGCGTGACCTCGATGTAGAAGCCGTGCACCTTGTTGAACTGCACGCGCAGGTTCGGGATGCCGGTGCGCTCCCGCTCGCGGGCCTCCAGCGCCAGCAAGAAGGCGTCGCAGTTGGCGTTGATGGCGCGCAGCTCGTCCAGCTCGGGGTCAAAACCGTCGCGGATGACGCCGCCGTCGCGCAGCCACACGGCCGGTTGTTCGGCCAGCGCGCTGCGCAGCAAGGCCAAGGCCTGCGGGGGCGCGTGGCAGGCGGCGCGCAGCGCGTCCAGCAGGGGCGAGGCCGTGCCCGGGGGCACGGCGGCTTGCAGCTGCGGCAGCACGGTGAGGGTGTCGCGCAGGCCGGCGAGCTCGCGCGGCCGCACCTGGCGCAGGGCCACGCGGCTGCTCACGCGTTCGACGTCGGACACCTGGCGCAGCGCGTCGCGCAAGGGGCCGAAGCCCGCGTCGATCAGCGCGGCGATGGCTTCTTGGCGGCCCACGGCCTGGCGGCGGTCGCGCGCTGGCGTCAGCAGCCAGTGGCGCAGCATGCGGCTGCCCATGCCGGTGCGGCACACGTCCAACAGGCTCAACAGCGTGGGTTCGGGCTCGCCGCGCAGGGTGAGCGTGAGCTCCAGGTTGCGCTGGGTGGCGGGGGGCAGGTCGATCAGCTCGGTCGCGCACAGCACCTGCAGGCGCTGCAGGTGCCCCAAGGCGCGGCCCTGGGTGTGTTCCAGGTAGGCCAGCAGCGCGCCTGCGGCGGCATGGGCGCGGGGCAGGTCTTGCGCGTTCAGGCCTTGCAGCGAGGCCACGCCCAACTGGCTGCACAGCTTGCGCTCGCCCAGAGAAGGCTCGAATTGCCAGACGGGCCGGGGGGTGAGGGCGCTGCGCACGGCGGCCAGGGCCTCGGGTTGGCCCACGGCGCTGGTGTCGCGGGCCACGAGGACTTCGGCCGGGCCCAGGCGCACCAGCCAGCCCGGCAGCTCGGCGGCGCTGCACTCCAGCAGGCCGATTTCTCCCTGGCTGACGGTGACCCAGGCCAGGCCGAAGCGGCCACCGCCCGCGTGCAGGGCGAGCAGCGGGGCGTCTTGCTTGTCGGCCAGCAATTCGGCGTCGGTGACCGTGCCGGGGGTGACGATGCGCACCACCTTGCGCTCGACCGGACCCTTGCCCGCGCCCACCTCGCCCACCTGCTCGGCGATGGCCACCGACTCGCCCAACTTGAGCAGGCGCGACAGGTAGCCTTCGAGCGACACCACGGGCACGCCGGCCATCACCACGGGCTCGCCCCCGCTGCTGCCGCGCACCGTCAGCGTGATGTCCAGCAAGGCGTTGGCTTTGCGAGCGTCGTCGTAGAACAGCTCGTAGAAGTCCCCCATGCGGAAGAACACGAGCAGATCGGGGTGCTCGCCTTTGATGCGCAGGTACTGCTGCATCAGGGGGGTGTGGGCCGAAAGGTCGGCGTCGGGCGCGGTGGGGCTCGTCATGGGGCGCGGGATCTTAGGCGAGCGAGGTCGCGGCGCTCGGGTTGACCGCTGGCCGGCACATCGTTACAACCCGGCAGAAAACGCCGCGTGCAGCGGTGGTCCAGGGAGGAATGGCATGACGTTGAGTTCGCTCGGGCTTGCTTCGCCCGTGCCCGAGTGGCGCGGTGGTGGCTTTGCCGGTGCTTGGCGCTTCGACAGTGGCCGTGGTGAGTGGACGGCCGACGCCGACGTGGCTGGGGCGATGGGTTTGCCAACCCGGTGCGCATTGCGGGACGTGCTGGCCGTGATCGACCCTGCCGATCGGGCTCGGGTGCGGTCGGCGCTGGAGGGCGCGGCGCTCAGTGGCGGGCGGCTTCATCGGCGATTCAAGCTCGTGGGTGGGCCGGCGGCCGGCTCGTGGGTTCGCCTGTCCGGGCTGTCGGAAGGCGGCATCGTGAGTGGCGCCCTGATCGACTTGCCGGGTGAAGGCCAGCGCATGGACAGCTGGCGAGACGCCGAACAGCGCTTCCGCCACGCGTTTGACCAAACCCCCACCACGGCGGTTCAGGGCTACGACCGGCAGCGCCGGGTGATCTACTGGAATGCGGCCAGCGAGGCCTTGTACGGATGGCGGCGCGACGAGGCGCTGGGCCGCCTGCTGGAGGAGCTGATCATCCCGCCGCCCATGCGCGCCGAGGTGATCCGCCCGCACACCGCTTGGGTGGAGCACGACCAAGCCATCCCTGCCGGCGAGTTGGAGTTGCAACGCAAAGATGGCAGCCCCGTGCCGGTGTTCTCCAGCCATGTGCTGTTGCGCAATGGGTGGGGCGAGCCGGAGATGTACTGCATCGACGTGGACTTGCGCGAGCAACGGCAAGCGATGAACGAGGGCCTGCAGCGTGAGCAACGGTTGCAGTTGCTCAGTCAGGTCAGCCATGCCGGCTGGTGGGAGTGGGACGGGGTCAGCCAGAGGCTGCGGTGGTCGTCGGAGATCGGGCGCTGGTTGGGGCTAACGGCGGGGGGCGAGGGAAGCCTGCGCACTCTGTTGGCTCGGCTGGAGCCTTCCACCCGCGAACAGTGGCTGACGTCCTTGGGTCGCCTGCACGCGAACGGCGGGGCCGTGGACTTGGAGCTGCACCACCGCCAAGGCGACCGCGAGCGCCATTACCTGCTGCACGCCGAGCCGGTCGACCCTGAACTGCCCACTCGGCGCGTGGGCACCCTGCTGGACATCACCGAAAGCAAGGAGGCGGCATCTCGGATCGATCGCTTGGCGCACTTCGATGCCACCACTGGGCTGCCCAACCGGGTGTTGATGCGCGAGCGCCTGGCCGAGGCTTTGGCTCGCGGTCAGCGGGAGGGGGCCAAGCTGGTGGTCGGTGCCATTGGCCTGGACCAGTTCCGTCTGGTCAACGAATCGTTCGGCATGGCCGCTGGAGACGCCCTGCTGAGCGCCTGTGCGCAGCGGCTGGAGGGGCGCCTGCGGGCGCAGGATTTGGTGGTTCGGCTCAGCGGCGACCAATTTGGCGTGCTCATGGCGGGCATGGCCAGCGAGGCGGAAGCCGAGACCCTGGCGCAAAAGCTGTTGGCCACCTTCGACCAACCGTTCACCTTGGGCGAGCAGGAGATCTTCCTCACCGCCAGCTTGGGGCTGGCCGTCAGCCCCGACGACGGCCACGAGCCCGAGGCCCTGTTGCAGCATGCCGAAACGGCCTTGCACCGCGCCAAGGAGCAAGGGCGAGGGCATCACCAGTTCTTCCGGTCGGAGATGAACCAGCGGTCGCTGGAGCGGGTGCAACTGATCAACCGCTTGCGCCGCGCGCTGGAGGGGCAGGAGCTGTCGCTCCACGTCCAACCGCAGGTGCTGTTGAGCAGCGGCCAACTCAAGGGTGCCGAAGCCCTGCTGCGGTGGCAGTCGCCCCAGTTCGGCGCGGTGCCGCCCGATCGCTTCATTCCCCTGGCCGAGGACAGCGGCTTGATCGAGCCCATCGGAGACTGGGTGCTGGCCCGCAGCTGCGACATCTTGCGGGACTGGCAGGCGGCGGGTCACAGCCAGCTCACGCTGTCGGCCAACCTGTCGGCGCGGCAGTTTCGGGGGCGTCATTTGGTAGACAAGGTGGCCGCCGAAATCGAACGCTGCGCCATTTCGCCCAGCAGCCTGGTGCTCGAAGTGACCGAGTCCGTGCTGCTGGACCGCGACGGCCGCACCCGAGACCTGCTGTTCGGCCTCAAGGACTTGGGGTTGCGTTTGGCCATCGACGACTTCGGCACGGGGTACTCGTCGCTGTCCTACCTGCGGCGGTTTCCGGTGGACATCCTCAAGATCGACCGAGCCTTCGTGCGCGACCTCGGTCAGGACGCCGACGCCGACGCCCTGGTGCGAGCCATCGCCAGCATGGCGCAGGCGCTCAAACTGACCGTCGTCGCCGAAGGCGTGGAAACCGCCGAACAGGCGGCATTGCTCAAGGCGCTGGACTGCGAGTTCGGGCAAGGCTGGCTGTTTGGCCGCCCCGTGCCCAGCCATGAGTTTGGGCAACGCTTCCTGGGGGTCGACGCGCCGGCGTCATGAGGCTGTCATCGGGTCTGGCCACCATGCCGGTTTTCTCCGATGCCTGTCACCCTCATGTCACGTTTCTCGCGCCTGTGCAACGCCCGCCTTTGGCCTTTGGGCTTGGGCTTGACCCTGTTGGCCGCCGTCAGCGCTTGCGGTGGTGGTGATGCCGCCGTGGACGACGCGACCCCCGCGTCGATCAAGCTGATCCGGTTGGGCGCTTACGAGGGCGGCGCGCTGGGTGCGGCCGAGATCACCGCGTACGACGCGAGCAGCCAGCGCCTGTTCGTGGTCAACGGCGCCAATGGCAGTGTGGACGTCCTGGACCTGCGCAACCCCGCGGCACCCAGCAAGGTGGGCAGCATCGACGTCACGTCCTTCGGCGCTGCCGTCAACAGCGTGGCGGTTCACGACGGCTTGGTGGCCTTGGCCGTGGAGTCCAACCCCAAGACCGCGCCAGGCACCGTGGCGTTCTACAACGCTGCGGACTTGCGCTTGCTCAGCCGTGTCACGGTCGGGGCGCAGCCCGACATGATTGTTTTCACGCCCGACGGCAAGCGGGTCCTCACGGCCAACGAGGGGGAGCCCAGCAGCTACGGCCAGCTCGGTTCGGTCGATCCCGAGGGTTCGATCAGCATCGTCACGGTCAACGGCGGCACCGCTCCCACCGTGGCCACAGCGGACTTCCGCGCCTTCAACAGCCGCGCCGCCGAGCTGCGCGCTGCCGGCGTGCGCATCTATGGTCCGGGCGCCTCGGTGGCACAGGATCTGGAGCCGGAGTACATCGCCTTCAGCGCCGACGGCGGCAAAGCCTTCGTCACTCTGCAGGAGAACAACGCCATCGCCATCGTCGACGTGGCCACGGCCACGGTCACCGACATCAAGGCCCTGGGCTGGAAGGACCACAGCCTGGCCGGCATGGGGCTGGACGCCAGCGACGAGGACGGTGGCACCAACACCAACAGCGGCACGCCGTTGCTCAAGATCGCCAACTATCCGGTGCGGGGTCTGTACCTGCCCGACGCCATCGCGTCTTACACCGTGGGTGGCAACACCTTCTTCATCACCGCCAATGAAGGCGATGCCCGAGCCGACTGGCCAGGCTTCAACGAGGAAACCCGGGTGCGTCAGCACTGCACGGCAGGGCTGGACCCGGCAGTGTTTGGCGCCAACGCGGCCAACCTGCTGTTCGACAGCAACTTGGGTCGCCTGCGCATCACCGCGACCCCCAACGGCGGCACCGACGGCAAGAACAGCGCAGGCCAGTGCAACGTGCTGTACAGCTTCGGCGCGCGCTCGTTCAGCATTTGGAACAGCAACGTCGAGCGCGTGTACGACTCGGGCGAGGACCTGGAGCGTCTCACCAGCGCTTTGCCCAATGCGAACTTCAACGCCAGCCACGACAACAACACGCTCGATGCGCGCAGCCCGTCCAAGGGCCCAGAGCCAGAGGGCGTGGTCGTGGCTCAGTTCGGCAGCAAGCAGATCGCCTTCATCGGCCTGGAGCGCGTGGGCGGGGTGGCCGTTTACGACGTGACCAACCCGCGCGCGCCCGTCTTCATGGACTACTTGAACACGCGCAACGGCACCGGTGGCGATTTGGGCCCCGAGGGTTTGCACTTCATCCCCGCAGCCAAGTCACCCAACGGCAAAGCCCTGCTCATCGTGGGCCACGAGGTCAGTGGCACCACCACCGTGCTGCAGATCAACGCCTTTCGCTGACCCGTGGGCCCGTACCAAGGCGACGGGCTCAGGCCTCGTCGGCGGCTTTGCCGTCGGTGCCGATGACGCGGGTGTAGGGCTGCAGGATCGGCACCAACTGGGCGTAGATCTTGGGGGTGCCCGCCAGCACCTCCCGCTGTTGCAAGAAGTCGGCGTCGCCCGTGAAGTTGCCCACCAGGCCGCCCGCCTCGGTCACGATGAGCGAGCCAGCGGCCACGTCCCAAGGCGACAAGCCCATCTCGAAGAAAGCGTCGTAGTAGCCCGCCGCCACAAAGCACAAGTCCAGGCTGGCCGCGCCCGGGCGGCGCACGCCGGCGGTTTGCATCATCACGTCCTCGAACAGGCGCAGGTAGCGCTTGAAGGCGTCGCCCTTGCGAAACGGGAAGCCCGTGCCCACCAGTGCATCGCCCAGTCGCGTGCGCTTGGACACGCGCAGCCGGCGGTCGTTCAGGAAGGCGCCGCGGCCCTTGCTGGCGTGGTAGAGGTCGTTGCGGGTGGGGTCGTAGACCACCGCCTGCTGCACCACGCCGCGGTGCGCCAGCGCGATGGACACGGCGTAAATGGGCAGGCCGTGGATGAAGTTGGTGGTGCCGTCCAGCGGGTCGATGATCCACTGGTATTCGCTTTGCGGGTTGCCGTGCTCCCGCCCCGATTCCTCGGCCAAGATGCCGTGCTGGGGGTAGGCTTCCAGCAAGGTTTTGATGATCACGGCCTCGGCCGCATGGTCGACTTCGGTCACGAAGTCATTCACGCCTTTGGCGCCCACCTTCAGCACATCCAGGTCGAGAGAGGCGCGGTTGATGATCGAACCGGCGGCGCGGGCGGCCTTGATGGCCACGTTGAGCATGGGGTGCAGGGCTGCAGAGGACATGCGTGTTCCTGGATGAAAGGTGGGCTGGCGATGGAAAAGAGCGCTCCGGCGTCTGCGCGATGCGGGCCGGGATAATTGCGGGATTCTACTGAGACCGCCTTCGGCGCCCGTCGTGCAAACCACACGCTTCATCCTTGTTCGCACCAGCCACCCGGGCAACGTCGGGGCCACCGCGCGGGCCATGAAGGTCATGGGCTTTGACGACTTGGTCCTGGTGCAGCCCCGCTTCGACGACGTGCTGACCCAGCCTGACACCCTCGCCTTTGCCAGTGGCGCCACCGACGTGCTCCACCGAGCCCGCGTGGTGTCCACCCTGGCCGAGGCGCTGGAAGGCATCCACACCGTGGTGGGCACCGCCATGACGCCGCGCGACTTCGGGCCGCCCTGCAAGGCCCCGCGCGACCTGATGCCCGACCTGGCTCACAGTGGCGCCAGCGTGGCCTTCGTGTTTGGCAGCGAGCGATTTGGCATGAGCAACGAAGACGTCTACCGCTGCCATGCCCTGGTCTCCATCCCCACGCATCCCGACTACGGTTCGCTGAACTTGGCGCAGGCCGTGCAACTGCTGGCCTACGACTGGAGGCAGGCGCTGGGGGGCTTTTCGGTGTTGCCGCGCACGCCCGACCCCGTGCCGGCCGACGCGCTGGCGGTGCAAGGCCTGCTGGAACACTGGGAGCAGGCCCTGGTGGACGTGGGTTTTCTCGACCCCGCAGCCCCCAAGAAGTTGTTGCCTCGGCTGAACCAGCTGTTCAACCGCGCTGGCTTGCAGGCCGAGGAGGTGCACATCCTGCGCGGCATCGCTCGAGCGATGCAGGCCCAGGCGGCCAAGGCCAAAGAGCGCTGTTGACGCGGGCCTCTCCCCGCGTCCCTACACTCCCCGGCCTCTCGACCAGACCCGTCCCATGCTGTTTGCCCGCCTGCGCGAAGACATCGCCTGCTTCCTCGAACGCGACCCCGCTGCCCGCAGCGCTTGGGAGGTGTTCTGGTGTTACCCGGGCCTGCACGCACTCATCGTCCACCGCCGTGCGCATTGGCTGTGGCGCCACGGTTTCACCACCTTGGCGCGCTTCGTGTCGCACCTGGGCCGCTGGTTGACCGGCATCGAAATCCATCCGGGTGCGCAGTTCGGGCGGAGGGTGTTCATCGATCACGGCATGGGCGTGGTCATTGGCGAGATGGCCGAAATCCACGACGAAGTCACCATCTATCAGGGCGTGACCCTCGGCGGAACCACGCTGGTGAAGGGGGCCAAGCGCCACCCCACTTTGGAACGCGGCGTGGTGGTGGGCGCCAATGCTTGCGTCCTGGGCGGTTTCACGGTGGGGGAGGGCGCGCGCATCGGTTCCGGGGCGGTGGTCACGAAACCGGTCCCTGCGGGTGCCACGGCGGTGGGCAATCCGGCGCGCATCATCGAAGCCAGCGCCGAACAAGCCCGCGAGGCGGCGGCCAGCAAGATGGGCTTCAGCGCTTATGCGGTCACGCAGGGTGACGACCCGGTGGCGCAAGCGATGAAGGGTCTCATCGACTCCACAGCGGGCCACGAACATCAAATCGCCCTGCTGTGGGCCGCACTCAAGCAAATGCAGGCGGGTCAGCCCGACTGCGTGCCGGCGGACGCGCAGTCCGAAGAGCATTTCGACGCCGAGCAATTGACCAAGCTCGTCAAACCTTCCTGAACCCTGTCGATCCCTCGGCCATGCGCCAAGCCCCTCGCCATCTGTTGCGCGTTTTCGTGACCGGCTTGCTGGCCGCCTTGCCCCTGGCCGCCACGGTGGCTGTGTTCGTTTGGGTCTTTGCGCTGTTGCGGGGATGGGTGGGGCCTTCCAGTCCGTTTGGAGCGTGGCTGGGGCAGGTGGGCCTGGGCGTGACCGAGTCGGAGGTGCTGGGCTACCTGCTGGGCGTGGCCCTCATCGCCATCGCGGTGTTCGCTCTCGGCTTGCTGGTGGAGTTCGGGCTCCAGCGTGGTTTGGTGGGCTTGGTCGACGCCGTGGTGCGCCGCATCCCCTTGGTTCGCAGCGTTTACGACCTGGTCCAGCGTTTCGTCGACTTGATGTCCAAGCGGGATCCCGATGGCACGCGCGCGATGCGCGCCGTTTGGTGCCACTTCGGCGGCCGCGACGGGCCTCACTCGGCGGTGCTGGGCCTGCAAAGTGCAGCCGAGCCCGTGTGGGTGGACGGTCAACGCTGCGTGGTGGTCATCATTCCGACGGCCCCCGTGCCTGTGGGCGGAGGCTTGTTGTTCGTGCCCCAAGATTGGGTGACGCCCGCTGAGCTCAGCGCCGAAGCGGTCACCAGCCTGTACGTCAGCATGGGCGTGACCGCCCCTCAGCACCTGCCGCTGGCGTCAGCCCGGCCCGACCGGCAGGCGTGAGGCCGATTTAGGCCGGAAGGCCACGCACATCTCGGGGTCGGTTTCCAGGTAAGGACCGCCGACCAAGTCGATGCAATACGGCACCGCGGCAAAGATGCCCGGCGTGCCGGGCAGCCCCCCCAAGGTCTCCGCGATCGCCTTGGGCTGCCCGGGCAAGTTCAGGATGAGGGCCTGCCCGCGGATCGCCGCGGTTTGGCGAGACAAGATGGCCGTCGGCACGAATCTCAACGAGATCTGCCGCATCTGTTCGCCGAAACCGGGCATCTCACGGTCGGCCACGTCGAGCGTGGCATCGGGCGTGACGTCGCGTGGCGCCGGGCCGGTGCCTCCTGTGGTCAGCACCAAGTGGCAGCCGGCGTCGTCCACCAACTCCCGCAAGGTCGAGGCGATGGTCGCTCGATCGTCCGGAATCAGGCGCTCGACGAACTCGATGGGATTGCGCAGCGCGCTGCTCAACCAGTCCTTCAGCGCGGGCAAGCCTTGGTCCTGGTAGACACCACGGCTCGCCCGGTCGGAGCAAGACACCACGCCGATGCGCACCCCGTCGTTCATGGCAGGGCCTTCAGAAACTGGAACAGCTCTCGGTAACCCCGACCGCTGCGGGCCTCGGGCTGTGCGGCGGCGTCTTTGCGGGCCGAGCGCACGAGGCTGCGCAGTTGCTGCACGTCCACCCCTGGATGCTCGCTGACGAGGGTTTCCAAGGCCTCGTCATCGGCGATCAGCCGCTCGCGCAGGGCTTCCAACTGGTGCAGGCGCAATTGGTCGTGCGCGTGACCCAACTTGAACGCGGCCACGGCCTCGCGCAGGGGCTCCGCATCCACTTGGCGCATCAGCTTGCCGATGTACTGCATCTGGCGGCGCTTGCCGCCGTTGGCGGTGATCTTCTTGCCGTCGCGCAGCGCTTGGCGCAGGTTGTCGGGCAGGCCGATCGCATCCAGGCGGCTGTCGGGCAAGGCGAGCAACTCCAGGCCCAGGGCTTGCAGCGCTTCGCTTTCCTTCTTTTGTTGGGTGCGGCTGGGAACGCCGGGGTCGTAGATGGCGTCCATGTCGTCGGACGTGGGGCCGGGGCTGGCGGGGCGGGGACGGGGCATGGCGTCATTATCATGACCGCCCTTCGATTCGAGCCTTGCCCATGACTCAGCCGTACCGCGGATTCGCCCACAGCCGCGAGGAATTTCAAGACCTCGTCGAGCGCACGCTGACTCTGGCCCGCGCCCAAGGCGCAAGCGACGCCGTGGCGGAGGTCAGCGAAGGCGCAGGGCTGTCGGTCAGTGCCCGCTTGGGCAAGCTGGAAAACGTCGAGCGCAACCGCGACAAGTCCCTCGGCGTCAGCCTCTACTTGGGCCAGCGCCGCGGGCACGCCAGCACGTCCGACTTTTCCGACCAGGCCCTGCGCGACACCGTGCGCGCCGCCTACGACATCGCCCGCTTTACCGCCGAGGACCCCTGCGCTGGCCTGCCCGACGAAGACGATTTGCTGTTGGAGCCGGCGCCCGATCTGGACTTGTTCCATCCGTGGGCCATCGACGCCCAGGGTGCGGCTGACTTGGCGCTGCGCTGCGAGGCGGCGGCCCTCGCGACCGATCGGCGCATCAGCAACAGCGAGGGCGCGGCTGTCTCTGCCCAGCAGTCCCACTTCTTCGCAGGCAACACACGAGGCTTCCGCGGTGGCTACGCCAGCAGCCGCCATTCCATCTCCGTGGCGCCCATCGCGGGGCGGGGTGCTGGCATGCAGCGCGACGCCTGGTACAGCAGCGAGCGCTCGGCGGACGACTTGGCCTCACCCGAAGCCATCGGGCGTTATGCCGCCGAGCGAGCCTTGTCTCGCCTGAAGGCGCGCAAGGTGGCCACGGCCGAGGTGCCGGTGTTGTTCGAGAGCACCCTGGCGGCCGGTTTGTTGGGCGCCCTGGTGCAAGCCACCAGCGGTGGCGCTCTGTACCGTCGCGCCAGTTTCTTGGTGGACAGCTTGGGCCAGCCTGTGCTCGCGTCGCACGTCGATGTCGAGGAGGACCCCGCCATCCCCCGAGGCAAGGGCAGCTCGGCCTTCGACGACGAAGGGGTCCGCACCCGCGCGCGCAGCGTGGTGCAGGGGGGCGTGCTCCAGGGCTACTTTTTGTCCAGTTACTCGGCACGCAAGCTGAGCATGAAGACCACCGGCCACGCTGGCGGCTCGCACAACCTCGTGATGAAGAGCCGTGCCACGGCCCCCGGCGATTCTCTGGCGGTGATGCTCAAGCGCCTGCACCGTGGGCTGTTCGTCACCGAGTTGATGGGGCAGGGTGTCAACTACGTGACGGGCGACTACTCGCGCGGCGCCAGTGGCTACTGGGTGGAAAACGGCGAGATCGCCTTCCCGGTCGAGGAGGTCACCATTGCCGGCCACCTGCCGCAGATGTTCAAGGACATCGTCGCGATCGGAGCCGATGTCTACACCACGGGGACCAAGACGGTGGGGTCGGTGCTGCTGCAGCGCTTGAAAGTGGCGGGCAACTGAGCCCTTTCCGTTGCGCAGGTCGCGTTCGGGCCGCGGCGGCCTGGGCTTCTGCCGCGCAGACTCCTAGGAATCTGCGTGGCAGCCTGGGTTTCTGCCGTGCAGCCTTCTAGAGGTCGCTCCCTAGAATGAAAGCGGTTCGATCCCTCAACTGGAGACCGCGAGATGGAACGTCGTTCGTTTGTTTCGAAGGCCGGTTTGGCCGGCATTTTGGCCACCGGTGCTGCGCCGGCTGTTCAAGCCCAGGCCACCTTGCGTTGGCGTCTGGCGTCGAGCTTCCCCAAGGGCTTGGACACCATTTACGGTGCGGCCGAGACCTTTGCCAAGAAAGTGGCGGAGTTGTCGGGCGGCAAGTTCCAGATTTCGGTGCATGCAGCCGGCGAATTGATGCCCGCTTTCGGGGTGGTGGACGGTGTGCAGAACGCCACCGTCGAAATGGCTCACACGGCGCCCTACTACTTTCACGGCAAAGACGAAACCTTTGCGCTGGCTTGCGCCATTCCTTTTGGCCTCAACAGCCGCCAAATGACGGCGTGGCAATTCGAAGGCAATGGCTTGAAGTTGCTGCGGGAGTTCTACCGGAACTACAACATCGTTCACTTCCCCATGGGCAACACCGGCGCCCAGATGGGCGGCTGGTACCGCAAGGAAATCAAGACGGTGGCCGACTGCAAAGGTCTCAAGTTCCGCGTGGGTGGTTTTGCCGGTCGCGTTTGCGAGCGCATGGGCATGGTGCCCCAGAACATCCCGGGCGGCGAGATCTACCAAGCGCTTGAAAAGGGCACCATCGACGCCGCCGAATGGGTGGGCCCCTACGACGACCTGAAGCTGGGGTTCTTCAAGGTCGCGCCCTTCTACCACTACCCGGGTTGGTGGGAAGGCGGTCCCCAACTGGACCTGTACATCAACACCAAAGCGTTCGACGGGCTGTCGGCCGAGCAAAAGGCCATCCTGGAGACGGCGTCCGCGTACGCCCACGTGGAGATGCAGGCCAAGTACGACGCGCGCAACCCGGCCGCGCTCACCCAACTGCTGGCCAACAAGACCAAGCTGGTGCAGATGCCGGTCGAGGTGATGGACTTGGCCTTCAAGGAGTCCATGGCTTTGTACGCCGACATTTCGGCCAAGAACCCGAATTGGCGCAAGGTTTACGCCGATTACGCGGCCTTCCGCAAAGAGTCCAACCGTTGGTTTCGCTACACCGAAGCCATCTTCGACCGCTACATGCAAAGCAAGGTCACGGCTCTCTGAGCCGCCGCCCGTTTCGACGACAAAGGCCCCTCGGGGCCTTTGTCGTTCATGGGCTCAAGGCAAGGTGGCAGGGGGCGCCGAGGCGCCGTCCATCGGGTCGATGGGGGGCGAGTCAAAGCCGATGTCTTTGGGCGCCATTTCCTCCATCGCCTTGTCGACGTCAACCTTCTCCGTCACCGCCATGTTGCCGGTGACCAAGCTGGGCCAAGTCACCACGGCGGCCACCATCAGCAACTGCAGAAGGATGAAGGGGATGGAGCCCTTGTAAATCTGTCCCGTGGTCACTTTCGGGATGGTCTGGCCCGTCACTCGGTCGGCGTAGTCCTTCTGAGGGGCAACGCTGCGCAGGTAGAACAGCGCGAAGCCGAACGGCGGGGTCAGGAACGAGGTCTGCAAATTCATGGCCAAGATGACGCCGAACCAGATCATCACCATGTCGGGCGTCATGCCGGGCACCAACTCCGGCAGGATCTTGGCCGCCACCGGCGCCAGGATGGGCACGACGATGAAAGCGATCTCGAAGAAGTCGATGAACATGCCCAGCACGAACACCAGCAGGTTCACCACGATCATGAAGCCCAAAGCGCCGCCTGGCAGCTGATCGAACAGGTGCTCCACCCACAGGTGGCCCTCGGCGGCGTTGAACGTGAAGCTGAACACCGTGGAGCCGATCAAGATGAACATCACGAAGCACGACAGGCGTGCAGTGTTGTCCAGCGCCTGGTTCATCAGCTTGGACGAGAGCTTGCCTTTGGCAGCCGCCATCACCATCGCGCCCACGGCCCCCATCGCGCCGCCTTCGGTGGGCGTGGCCACGCCCAAAAAGATGGTGCCCAAGACCAAGAAGATGAGCACCAAGGGCGGGATCAGCACGAACGTGACCTGCTGCGCCAGACGCGACAGCAGGTTCAGTCGAAGCCAGCGGTTGGCCAGGGCCAGGCTCCAGGCCAACAGCGAGCCCACGGTCAAGGACAAGATGAGCCGCTCGTCCTCTGGCGCGGGCAGGCTGCGTTGCAGCCAGGGGTTGAGGACGGCGTCATGGTGCTGGTGCCAGACCACCCCGGCAGCCGAGCAAACCACCAGCAAGGCCAGCAGGGAAACATAGCCGGCCGAGCCACCGGGCTCCCGGTAGACCCGCGCTTCCATGGGCAGGGCGGGCACCCAACTGGGCTTCACGATGGCCACGCCCACGATGAAGGCGATGTAGATGCCCACCAGCATCAGGCCCGGTATCAGGGCGCCGGCGTACATGTCGCCCACCGAGCGGCCCAGTTGATCGGCCAACACGATCAGCACCAGGCTGGGCGGGATGGCTTGGGCCAGCGTGCCCGAGGCCGTGATGGTGCCCGTGGCGATCGAGCGGTTGTAGCCGTAGCGGAGCATGATGGGCAGGGAGATCAGCCCCATCGAGATCACTGCCGCCGCGACCACACCCGTCGTGGCGGCCAGCAGGGCGCCTACCAAGATGACGGCGATGGCCAAACCGCCCCGGACCGGGCCAAACACCTGCCCGACCGTCTCCAGCAGGTCTTCGGCCATGCCTGAGCGCTCGAGGATGATGCCCATCAGCGTGAAGAAGGGGATGGCCAGCAACGTGTCGTTCTGCATGATCCCGAAGACCCGCAGCGGCAGTGCTTGGAACAGGTTGCTGCTGATGTGCAACAGGTCCGGGTGCAGGGTGCTGAGCTCCATGCCGATGAAGCCGAACAGCAGCCCCGTGGCTGCGAGCCCGAAGGCCACGGGAAAGCCTGACAGCAGGAACAGCAGCAGCCCCAAAAACATCAGCGGCACGAAGTTTTGCGCGATCCACAGCGTCATGCTTGGGCCTCCGCACGAACGTCGCCAGCGGGCGGGTCGGACTCTGGTTTGGCCTCAGGCGTGATGGGGTGGGGCAGCAGGCCTCGTAAAAAGGCCGCGCGTTTGACCAGCTCCGACAGGGCTTGCAGCAGCAGCAGGGCGAATCCGATTGGGATGACGAGCCGGGCGGGCCAAAGCACCAAGCCGCCCGCGTTCTGGCTCATCTCGCCCGAGGTCCATGCGCGTGCGAACAGCGGCCATGACCAGAGAATCATCAGTGCCGCGAAGGGCAACACCACCAAGACGATGCCGAGGATGTCCACCCACGCCGCAGCGCGCTCGGACAGCCGGCTGGACAGGAAGTCGATGCGAACGTGCGCATTGCGCAGGAAGGTGTACCCCGCGCCCAGCAGAAATGCCGCCGCGAACAGGTACCACTGCACTTCAAGGAAGGCGTTCGATCCGATGTCGAAGGCCTTGCGCATCACCGCATTGCTGGCACTGATGAGCACCGAGCCGAGGATGAGCCATCGCACCGCGTGGCCCAGCCCGATGCCGAGGCGATCGATCGCTCCGGACAGTTTGAGAAGAAAGGTCACGCCAGCCCGTTCAGCACCTGCGACAAAGGCAGGTTCGACTGAAATTCTAGGAAGCGGGCTGGGCGTCAGCGCCCGGCGTTTTCCCGCTCGGCGCGGGGCGCGTCAGTGCTGTGCGGCTTGCTGGTACAGCATGGCCGAGCGCGCGCCTGAGCGGCAGAACATCAGCAGCGGACGCGGCAATTCGTCCAACAGGGCAGCCATCGCCGCGATCTGTTCGGGGCTCTGCCAGCCGCCCATCACGGGCAGGAAGCGGTACTCCAAGCCGGCGGCGCGCGCCGCGGCTTCGACGGCCTCACTGGTGGGCTGATCCGGCCCATGCTCGAAATCGGGCCGGTTGTTGACCACGCTTTTGAATCCGGCGCTGGCGGCGGCGGCCATGTGCTCAGGGCCCAGTTGGGGGGCCACGCAAACGTCGTCGGTGATGGGGCGGACAGGCAGATCCATGGGGGTGTCTCGGTTCAGGACGACAAGGCCTTTTTCACGGTGGCCGACGCCAAGCCCATGTCGGCTTGACCCGCCAGGCGCGATTTAACCGCAGCCATCACCTTGCCCATGTCGGCCGGGCCTTTGGCGCCCAACTCCGTCACGATGGCTGCCACAGCCGCTTCCAAGGCGGCCGCTGAGAGGCGCTCGGGCAGGTAAACCTCCAGCACCGCCACTTCGGCCGTTTCCTTGTCCACAAGGTCCTGGCGGCCGGCGGTTCGGAACTGCTCGATGGCGTCTTTGCGCTGCTTGATCAGCTTGTCGACGATGCCGACCAGCTGCGTGTCGTCCACTTCCACGCGCTCGTCCACCTCTTTTTGTTTGACGGCCGCCAGCAGCATGCGGATGGTGCCCAGGCGTTCGCCGTCCTTGGCGCGCATGGCGGTTTTCATGTCGTCGGTGATGCGGGCTTTGAGACTCATGGTGGAAGGCGGGTGTGAATGAAAAAAGCCCGCTGCGAAGCGGGCCTTGTGAGCACGGATCGCCGTGAGGGCAATCAGTACAGGCGCTTGGGCAGCTGCATGCTGCGAACGCGCTTGTAGTGGCGCTTCACGGCGGCAGCCTTCTTGCGTTTGCGCTCGGCGGTGGGCTTTTCGTAGAACTCGCGGGCGCGCAGGTCGGTCAGCAGGCCCAGCTTTTCAATGGTGCGCTTGAAACGACGCAGGGCAACGTCGAACGGTTCGTTCTCTTTGACGCGGATGGTGGTCATGAATGGTTCCAGGTTCGCTCGGTGTTCACGCCAGGGTGGCTGGGGCCTCAGGCTCTCGGGGTCCGGACCAAAGGGCCCGAGCCGCCAAGCCGCCGCAAAAGCGAAAATCGTTGCGGGGTTTGCTAGCAAGCCCGCGAGTATATCCCATTGGCCATCGTCGATCACTGCATGCCGACGGCGCTGACCTGGCTGCTTTCCACCTCTGCGGTTTGATCCGCATGCATGCAGGTGTCGGCCAAGCGCTTGCCGCGCTTGGCATCCATCAACATCGACTTGATGGGAACTTGCAGCCACACCAAGCCCGCGCGCAGGTTTTCCAGGCGGATGACGCCGGTGTTGGTGGGTTGCGGGGTCACCGTGTAGGCCTCTTTGCCATGGGTCAACACGAAGCGCCCGATGAGGGTGGGGTGCGGTTGGATGGCCACGGTCTTGCCCATTTCACAGCGCGACTCGCCGACCAACACGCGCGGCACCACGGCCAGCCGTTCGGCATCCAGTTCTTCGTGCTCGTGGTCCGGCACGACGGTCGGGGTGCTGGTGGCTGGCGGGTTCGGCCGGTTCGATTTGACCGTGGGCGCTTTGGCCGCAGTGGCTTTCGTTCGCGCGGGCTGGGAAGTTGGGGGTTGGGCGTGGGCGGTGTGGGTGAACATCGCCAAGGCGCAGAGCAACAGGGGCAGTCGCATGGGACCTCGCAAGGGGCCGATTAACTCGAGATTGTGTTCCATCGTCGGCGTGGACGCGGCCCAGAAGAATCAGGGTTTCAAGCCTTGCGGCTGCTGAAAAAACGCCACTGCCTCCGGCGGCAGGCTCAACTTGGCGTCGTGCGCTCGGGCCAGCAGGTGCCAGTAGTAGCGGTAGCTCGCACGGTCGTGCAAGCGATCGCGGTGGCGTGTCGGCGCCCAGTCGGCCGCTTGTGCGGCAGTGAGGATGTCCACGGCCTCGGCGATTTCGTGGGCGGGCGGTGTCAGCGCGTCCAAGATCGGTTCGATCTGGTCGGGGTGGATGCTCCACATGCGGGTGTAACCCAGCTCATGGGCGGCACGGCGCGCGGCTTCGCGCAGCCGTTCGGCGTTCTTGAATTCGGTGACCACGCAGTGCGACGGCGTCTTGCCGAAGGCGTGGCAGGCGGCGCCGATGGCCAACTTGGCCCGCAAGACCAGCGGATGCTGAAACTGCCCGTCCAAGCTCATCGCGGAGCCTGGGATGGCGCCTCGGTGGGCTGACACGAAATCCATCAGGCCGAAAGACAGCGATTCGATGGCGGGGTGCGCCGCCAATGCGTCGACTTCGCGGAGCGCGCCGTGGGTTTCGACCAGGGCGTGCAGCGGCAGACTGCCCGCGTGACCGGCCGCTTGCCAAGCCTGGCCCACCATCTGGGCCCCCCGCGCCAGTTGCTCGGCTCCCTCGACCTTGGGGAGCATCAGGTAGGCCAGCCGCGGCCCGGCGCCAGCCACGAGCTGTGAGACTTCCATCTCGAAGGCGGGATGGTCGATGGGGTGAACCCTGGCGCCAACGCGTCCCGACTGCGGTTGCGCCAGCAGTTCCAAGAGCAAGGCCACGTGCTCCGCCTCGCCGCCCACTGGCGCGCCGTCCTCGCAGTCCAGCGTGACATCGAAGCGACCCTGGAGGCTTTGCTGGAGCGCCAAGCTTTTGCGCATGAGTCGCTCGACGCCGCAATAGTGGTCGACGACCGGCAGCCAGCGCGGCGCAGGCTCACCGGCATCGCACAGGGCTTGCTGGGGGGGCAGAGGCATGGTGGGCGTTGGAGGCAAGAGGATGCAAAAAGGGCCGGACGAGCCGGCCCTGGAGCGCGCATTCGGCGTCGATCACAGCAGGTGCTGGACGGCGGCCTTTTCTTCCAGCAGTTCGTTCAGCGTCTTGGTCATGCATTCGCGGCTGAAGGCGTCGATCTCGAGGCCTTGAACGACCTTGTACTCGCCGTTCTCGCAGGTGACCGGGAAGCCGTACATGACTTCCTTCGGGATCTCGTAATCACCCAAGGACGGAATGCCCATCGTGACCCAAGCGCCATTCGTGCCCAGGGCCCAATCGCGCATGTGATCGATGGCGGCGTTGGCGGCCGAGGCGGCGGACGACAGGCCGCGCGCGGCAATGATGGCCGCGCCGCGCTTGCCGACGGTGGGCAAGAAGACGTCTTTGTTCCAGACCTGATCGTTGATCATGTCCTTGACCGAGGCGGCTTCGATGGTGGCAAAGCGGTAGTCGGCGTACATGGTGGGCGAGTGGTTGCCCCACACGGCCAGTTTTTGGATTGCGCCCACAGGCTTGCCCGTCTTGGCGGCGATTTGGCTCGCCGCGCGGTTGTGGTCCAGGCGCAGCATGGCCGTGAAGTTCTTGGCCGGCAGGTCAGGCGCCGACTTCATGGCGATGTAGGCATTGGTGTTGGCCGGGTTGCCCACCACCAGCACCTTCACGTTGCGCGAAGCGACGGCGTTCAAGGCCTTGCCCTGGGCCGTGAAGATGGCGGCGTTGGCGCTCAGCAGGTCGGCGCGCTCCATGCCGGGGCCGCGGGGGCGGGCGCCCACCAGCAAGGCGTAGTCCGTGTCCTTGAAGGCGGTCATTGGGTCGCTGTGGGCCTCCATGCCGGCCAGCAGCGGGAAGGCGCAGTCTTCCAATTCCATCATCACGCCCTTGAGCGCGTTTTGGGCTTTCTCGTCGGGGATCTCCAGCAGTTGCAGGATCACCGGTTGGTCCTTGCCCAGCATCTCGCCCGAGGCGATGCGGAACAACAGGGCGTAACCGATCTGACCGGCGGCGCCGGTGACGGCGACACGAACAGGCTTCTTGCTCATGAGGAGGACTCCGAAGGGGTTGGAAGGACGAAAGCGGCGCGGAGTTTAGGGCAGGGTTCCCACGGGTTCCACCAAGGAGTTCACTGTGGCTTTCGGGTCGCCTCGTCAGGCTTGCGCAAGGGCCGTGCCTAGAATCCGCCGCGATTGTTTACAGCCGATTACGTCCCCGTCGACCCGATCGAGGCCTGCCCATGACCACCAAAACACGACCTCAGTTCACCAATCTGAATGTATTCAAGGACTTGACGACGTATCGGCTGCCCATCGCCGGCTTCGTGTCCATCCTGCACCGCATCAGCGGCCTGCTGATGTTTTTGCTGCTGCCCTTTGTGGTGTGGCTGTTCGACACCAGCCTGACGAGCGAGATTTCCTTCGAGGTCTTCCGCTCGGCCTTTGTCGCGGGCATCGGCTTCGTGCCGGCTGTGGTGGTGAAGCTGGTGGTTCTGGCGCTGATCTGGGCCTACCTGCACCACTTCTGCGCCGGCCTGCGCCACCTTTGGATGGACGCGACGCACAGCGTGAGCAAGGAGCAGGGCAAGTTCAGCGCCATCGCGGTGATGACGATCAGCCTGCTGTTGACGGCCGCGCTGGGCGCCAAGCTGTTCGGCGCGTACTGAGGAGCTTGACCATGACGACTTACGGAAGCAAACGCCAGGTTTCGGGCGCCCATTACGGCCTGCGGGACTGGCTGGCCCAGCGTGTGACGGGGGCCTTGATGGCCTTGTTCACCATCGCGCTACTCGTTCAGGTGCTTCTACCCAATCAATGTGCTCCTGGTGCCGCGGGGTGTAGCTGGTTGCTAAGCCTGTTGCCCAATTGGTTGATCGAATGGTTGCCCAAGGACGCGATGGGCTACGACCGCTGGGCCGCGATTTTTTCGGCGCAGTGGATGAAGGTCCTGACCTTCACGCTGATCCTGTCCCTGGCTTACCACGCCTGGGTGGGCGTGCGCGATATCTGGATGGACTACGTGAAGCCGGTGGGCCTGCGCCTCGTTCTGCATGTGTTCACCCTGGTCTGGCTGGTGGCGTGCACCGGCTGGGCCGTCCAAGTGCTCTGGAGGCTTTGAGAAATGGCAGCTATCGCCAAACGCAAATTTGACGCCGTCATCGTCGGCGCCGGGGGCTCGGGCATGCGGGCTTCGCTCCAGCTGTCGCTGGCCGGGCTGAATGTGGCCGTGTTGTCCAAGGTGTTCCCCACGCGTTCCCACACCGTGGCCGCCCAAGGTGGCATCGGTGCCAGCCTGGGCAACATGAGCGAAGACAACTGGCACTACCACTTCTTCGACACCGTCAAGGGCTCCGACTGGCTGGGCGACCAGGACGCCATCGAGTTCATGTGCCGCGAAGCGCCCAAGGTGGTGTACGAGCTCGAGCACTTCGGCATGCCCTTCGACCGCAACCCGGACGGCACGATCTACCAACGTCCGTTCGGCGGTCACACCGCCAATTACGGCGAGAAGCCCGTGCAGCGCGCCTGCGCGGCGGCCGACCGCACCGGTCACGCCATGCTGCACACGCTGTACCAGCAGAACGTGAAAGCGCGCACCCAGTTCTTCGTCGAGTGGATGGCGCTGGACTTGGTTCGCAACAGCGAGGGCGACGTCGTGGGCGTCACCGCGCTCGAGATGGAAACGGGCGAGTTGCACATCCTCGAAGCCAAGACCGTGCTGTTGGCCACGGGCGGCGCGGGGCGCATCTTTGCCGCCAGCACCAACGCCTTCATCAACACGGGCGACGGCTTGGGCATGGCGGCGCGCGCCGGCATTCCATTGCAAGACATGGAGTTCTGGCAGTTCCACCCCACCGGCGTGGCCGGTGCCGGCGTGTTGCTGACCGAGGGCTGCCGCGGCGAGGGCGCCATCCTGCGCAACAGCAACGGCGAGCGCTTCATGGAGCGCTATGCGCCCACGCTGAAGGACCTGGCGCCGCGTGACTTCGTGTCGCGTTGCATGGACCAGGAGATCAAGGAAGGCCGGGGGTGTGGTCCCAACAAGGACTACGTGGTGCTCGACATGACCCACCTGGGCGCCGAGACCATCATGAAGCGCTTGCCCTCGGTGTACGAGATCGGCCACAACTTCGCCAACGTTGACATCACCAAGGAACCGATCCCGGTGGTGCCCACCATCCACTACCAGATGGGCGGCATTCCGACGAACATCCACGGTCAGGTGGTGGTGCCGGCGGGCGACGGCTCGCAGAAGGTGGTCAACGGCCTTTACGCCGTGGGCGAGTGCGCCTGCGTCAGCGTTCACGGCGCCAACCGTCTGGGCACCAATTCGCTGCTCGACCTGTTGGTGTTCGGCCGCGCGGCGGGCAACCACATCGTTGGGGCGCACAAGGCTGGCTTGTCGCACCGTGATCTGCCGGTCGATGCGGCCGATCGTTCCCAAGCGCGCTTGGCGCGGCTCGACGCCACGACGGACGGCGAGTACGCGCAGGATGTGGCCAATGACATCCGCGCCAGCATGCAGTTGCACGCGGGCGTGTTCCGCACCCAGGCCAGCATGGACGAGGGCGTGAGCAAGATCGCGGAGTTGCGTCAGCGCGTTCAGCGCATCGGCCTGAAGGACAAGAGCCAGGTGTTCAACACCGCGCGCATCGAGGCGTTGGAGGTGGAAAACCTCATCGAGGCGGCGCAAGCGACGATGGTTTCCGCCGCCGCTCGCAAGGAAAGCCGTGGCGCACACACCGTGAACGACTACGGCGACACGCCCGAGCACCCGAACGGTCG
This sequence comes from Inhella sp., assembly GCF_027532025.1. GTDB lineage: Bacteria > Pseudomonadota > Gammaproteobacteria > Burkholderiales > Burkholderiaceae_C > Inhella. The sequence continues at coordinate 29,981 of NZ_JAPZSY010000117.1, forward strand.
CAACGACCAGGTCTGGATGAAGCACACGCTGTGGCACAGCGAGAGCAACAGCCTGTCCTACAAGGCGGTGAACCTCCAGCCCCTGACCGTTGCTTCCATCCCGCCCAAGGTCCGTACCTTCTGAGGCCGACGACATGACCAAGCGCACTTTCAAGATCTACCGTTACGACCCCGACAAGGACGCCAAGCCTTACATGCAAACCGTTGAGGTTGAACTCGACGGCTCGGAGCGCATGTTGTTGGACGCGTTGATGAAGCTCAAGTCGGTCGACCCGACCATCAGCTTCCGCCGCAGCTGCCGCGAGGGCGTGTGTGGCTCGGACGCGATGAACATCAACGGCAAGAACGGCCTGGCCTGCTTGAC
>NZ_JAPZSY010000077.1 GCF_027532025.1 Inhella sp.
CTCCCAGCAAAGACGCCACGAGCACCACGATGCACAAGAGGCCCAACACCTCCAAGTAGTCCTGGGACGACACGTCTGACGGCGAGTTGCGCAAGGTCAGCGAACAACTCACCAGCATGCGGGCTCCGATGAAATGGAGCACGGCCACCGCGAGCACCCAACCCAGGCCCAAGAGCAACATGGACAGGGAGTCGACCTTGATGGCGGCGAAAACCGCGAGGCCCAAACCCATGACCGCGGCAGCGGCAGCGGCGAAACCACTCAGTTGCATCAGGCCTCGTTCAGCCGCCATGAATGCGGGCACGCCAAACAGCTGGCGAAACAACGCGATCAGTTGAGCCACGCAGCGGTCGCTCAAAGTCATCGGGTTCATGCAGTCTCCTGGGTGGGGTGGCAAGCGCCCCAATGTGCGACGTTGGCGCGCGACGAGCCGACCGTGTTTACGCGCAGACGCCGGCTGCGCGTGGGCCGAAAGTCACGCCTTCGTCGGGTTCCGTCGGGGTCAAGCCTTGAGCAACTCCGCCTTGCCCCCCAGCCAGCGCTGCACGTGCGCCTGCGCCGCTTGGGGGTGCTCGCGCAACAGCGCGGGGGCTTGGGCGCGGGCGGCCACCAGCAGGGGCGCGTCGTCTTGCAGGTCGGCAAAGCGCAGCAGGTCGGCGCCGCTTTGGCGGTGGCCCATGAACTCGCCCGGGCCGCGGATGGCGAGGTCGCGGCGGGCGATTTCGAAGCCGTCGGTCGTCTCGGCCATGGCCTTCAGGCGCTCGCGGCCGCTTTCGCTCAAGGGGCCGCTGTAGAGCAGCACGCACACGCTGGCCTGCGCGCCACGCCCCACGCGCCCGCGCAGCTGGTGCAGCTGCGCCAGGCCGAAACGCTCGGCGTGCTCGATGACCATCAGCGTGGCGTTGGGCACGTCCACGCCCACCTCGATCACGGTGGTGGCCACCAGCAGCGGCAGCTCGTTGGCCGAGAAGCGCGCCATCACCGCCGCCTTCTCGTCGGCCTTGAGCCGCCCGTGCAGCAGGCCCACGCGCTCGGGGCCGAGCAGGTCGGCCAGCTCGGCGTGCGTCACGGTGGCGGCCTGCAGGTCGCTCTCTTCGCTTTCCTCGATCAGCGGGCAGACCCAGTAGACCTGCTTGCCGGCGTCGATCTCGTGCGCGATGCGCTCGATCACCTCCTCGCGCTTGCCCATGCCGAACACCTTGGTGACGATGGGCGAGCGCCCCGGCGGCAGCTCGTCCAGCGTGCTCACGTCCAGGTCGGCGTAGTAGCTCATGGCCAGGGTGCGCGGGATGGGCGTGGCGCTCATCATCAGCAGGTGCGGCTCCAGGCCGCGCTCGGCCAGCTTGCGGCGCAAGGCCAGGCGCTGGGCCACGCCGAAGCGGTGCTGCTCGTCCACGATGGCCAGGCCCAGGCGGTCGAACTGCACCTTGTCTTCGATGACGGCGTGCGTGCCCACCACCAGCTGCGCCTCGCCGTTGGCGGCCTCAAGCAGCAGGCCCTCGCGCTTCTTGCCCTTCACGCTGCCGGTGATCCAGGCCACGCGCACGCCCAGGGGTTCCAGCCAGCCCACCAGCTTGCGCAGGTGCTGCTCGGCCAGCAGCTCGGTGGGCGCCATCAACGCGCACTGCCAGCCGGCGTCGATGCACACGGCCGCGGCCAGGGCGGCCACCACGGTTTTGCCCGAGCCCACGTCGCCCTGCAGCAGGCGGTGCATGGGCTGGGCTTGGCCCAGGTCGGTCGCGATTTCTTCGGCCACGCGCTGCTGCGCGCCCGTCAGCGCAAAGGGCAACGCCGCCAGCAGGCGCTCCACCAGGCCGCGGCCGCGCAATTCGGGCGCGCGGTGCTGGGCGCGCAGGGCCTTGCTTTGCAGTTGGCTCAGCTGCTGGGCCAGCAGCTCTTCGAACTTCAGGCGCTGCCACGCCGGGTGGGTGTGTTCTTGCAGCTGCTGCTGCGGCACGCTGGGCGGTGGGTGGTGCAGCAGGGTCAGGGCCTCGCGCAGCGGTGGCAGGCCCGCGGGCACGCATCCGGGCGGCAGCAGCTCGTGCAGGGGCGCGCGTGGCAGCGCGGCCTCGATGGCCTTGCGCAGGTAGGCCTGCGGCAGGCCGGCCCCGGCGGGGTACACGGGCGTGAGCGCGGCGGCCAGCGGCGTGTCCGGCTCCACGGCCTTGAAGGTCGGGTGCACCATCTCGCGGCCGAACAGGCCGCCCTTGAGCTCGCCGCGCACGCGAACGCGCCGGCCTTCGCTCAGCGTCTTTTGGTGCGAGGGGTAGAAGTGCAAAAAGCGCAGCAGCACGGTCTGGCCGTCGTCGTCGCGCAGGCTCACCAGCAGCTGGCGGCGGCGGCGCACTTCCACGCGGCTGTCGCTCACCGTGGCTTCGAACTGCACGGTGTCGCCGGGGCGCGCTTGCGCCAAGCGCACGAGGCGGGTTTCGTCCTCGTAGCGCAGGGGCAGGTGCAGGGCCAGGTCGATGGGCAGGATCAGGCCCAGGCGCTCCATCGCCCGCCGCGGGCCCGAGGGCGGGGTGGCAGTGGGCTGGCGAGCCTGGGGCGGGGGCAGCGGGGCGTCCGGCATGGCCCAGCATTGTGACGAAACTGGATGCCCATCCAGCTCAGGGCCGCGGCCCGGTCATTCGACCGCGGGCGGCTCGTTCTCGGCCTGCCGCTGCGGCTCCACGGCGCGCAGGATTTCGGCCAACACCGAGGTCGCGTACGTGCCCGCCGGCAGGAAGAAGGAGAGCACCAGCTGGTCGGCCTGCGGCCATTCCCAAGCCAGATCCGCCGGGCGCGCCACCAAAGAGCGACGTTCCTGCTCCAAGCCGGCATGTTCCAGCCCGTCGCACAGGCTGGCGTGGCGCTCGGCCACGGCGTGCTCCAGCGCCTGGGCCCGGTCGGTGCTCGTCACGCGCCCCCGGCCCCAGAGCGGCCCCGTGGGCAGGCCCGCTGCGTCTAGCATGTCGCCGGGCAAGGTCTGGCCCCACAGCCGCTGCTGGATGCGCAGTGCCAGCACCTCGTTGAAGACGAAGGAGCGCACCGCCGACAGGTAGAGGCCCTTCTTCTTCGGGTTGCGCACGCGGATCTCGCGCGCCAGCATGGCCCGGCCTTGCTCGACGTTGCCGCCCTCAAACCCAAAGCGCTGCGGGCCGAAGTAGTTGGGCACGCCCTGCGCCGCGACGGCCTGCAGGTTGGCCTCGATGGCGCCGCGGTCGCCCATCACGTCCCGCAGCACGATGCGAAAGCGGTTGCCCTGCAGGTCGCCGGGGCGCAGCTTTTTCAGGTGGCGGCTTTGGCTCAGCACCCGAAATTCCGGGTGCTGCAACTGGGTCAGGTCGGGCGCCTCGCCCTTTGGGAAGTAAAGGCTGAACCCCTGGCGGGTGAGGGCGTAGCGGTCCTTCAAGCCGGCATAGCCCACGTCCCAGTCCTTCACCCCGGCGGCCGCGGCCAACTGCTGCGCCACGAAAGCGGTGTTGGCCCCGTTCTTCTCCACCTCCAACCAGAGGTGCTCGCCCGCGCCCGAGGGCGGCTGCAGCGGAAGTTCGGTCACGACGAAGTCTTCTTTGAACTGCTTCAACGTGGCGCTGGCGCCGGTGGGCGGGTAGGCGGGGGGGCAGTGCGGCAAGGTCGGGGTGGGGGCGTCGGTCATGGGCAGCCTTGGAAGGGCCAGCTGGGGAGAGGGCCGCCTGAACGGGCATGAGCAGACCCAGGCCTCATTTTCTTCGGGCTCGCTGCCCTGAACCGGCCCCCATGAAAAAGGCCCCCGTAGGGGCCTGGCGTGGACGCGCGGTTTAGGCGCTTCACTCGCCCTCGGCGGTCTCTTCTTCCACCGGCGCCGGCTCTGCCGGAGGCGGCGTGAGGCCGGGCAGGGGCACGGGCTTGCCGTTCAACAGGGCTTGACCCTTGGCCAGTTCGATGGTGGCCTTCAGGCTTTGGCCTTCTTGGCGGATGAATCCGCGATCCACGCCTTGCGCCACCATGGCGTCCATCATCTGGGGCGGTTGCTTGAACACCTTGGCCAACTCTTGCAGGAAACCGGTCGAAGTCTCGACCATGGCATTGAGCTTGACCTTTTGCATCAGGCCCGGTTGAAAGCCAGCCTTGAGTTCTTCAGCAGTCACCCCCTGGGCGCCCACGGCGTAGCTGAGCAGGGCCTTCTTGCCTTCCAAGGTGACGCTGAGCTCATCCAGGCTGAACTCAGGGTTGCTGGGCAGCAGGGCCATCAGGTCGCTTTGCATGTCGGCCAGTTGGCGTTGCATCGCCAGTGCCGCGGGTTCACTGGGGTTGTCGCAACTCAGGCGGGGTTGCATGGCGTTCTTGACCAAGCGCGCGTAGGCCTCGGCGTTCAGGTTCTTGAGCGATGCCTTCATGACCAGCTCTTGGAACTTGGTGCCCGCCACCTCGAGCTGTCCAGTCATGGTCGATTGGGCGCTGTACAGGCCGTCCTTCACCGCCCCCTGCGAGCCCATTTTGAGGTTGCTCATCAGCAGGAGAGGCTGAGCGCCACCCTGCGGCGCCTTGAGTTCAAAGCGCTCGATCACGCCATCGGCCTGCGTGCCCATGGCGTACCAATGCGGGGCTTGGCCCTGGGCTGAGCCTTTGAGACCCGCCAGAACCATGGAGGTGCCTCGGCCGTCTTGCAGTTCGTAGCCTTGCACGTCGTAGCGCAGCGTGGTGTCGCCGTGGGACGACGACTTCAGCTGCAGGTTCAGGGGCTTCAGGCTGATTTGGGTGTTGGAGTTCGCGTCCTTGGCGGTGAAACCGTCCGAGCGCAGGTCGGTGTGCGTGCCGCCGCCGAAGCCGGCGATGGTGACCATCTCAAAGGGCAGCTCTTCAGTGCCGATGACTTCCTTCAGCTTGGCGCGGGCATCGCTGTCCAGCACCAAGCGGGTGGTGACGCGCGCCGCGCCCACGCTGCGGAAACCCGGGAAGGGCCCGTGCTGGATGTCCTGCTGCACGGTCAAGCGGGGTGCCGGCTTGCCCTCGGTGGAGCAACCCCATTCCACCGACATGGTCCTGGTGGCGCCGAAGAAGCTCTTGCGGTATTCGCTGTTGACGACCTTGAGCAGTCCTGTGCTGTCCAAAGCCTCGCCCAGCGGACCTTGGGTTTCTAGCTTGGCTTGGACCCGCTGGCCAAGGACGACGGTGCCTGCCGCCCAACTGACGATGACGACGGCCACGGCGGCGCCGACTTTGGTGAGGGTGTTCATAGAGTTCCTGAGGGCCGATGAAGCGCTGGCCGAGCGCCAGCGCATCCATTGTGCTCAAGCCCGGCAAGCCGGCCGCCCAGGGCGGGGGCGAGTCGTGAAAGATTCATCCAAGCCGGGGCTTGGAGGTTGCGCAAAGGCTACGAAAGCGCCGACTCCAAGGTGCGCCGCCAGGCCTGGGCTGAGCGCTGCGGTCGCTCGGTGGACAGGAAGGCCGACACCATGAGGGCGTTGCGGGGCGTGGCCACACCCACCCGGCGCCCCAGCCGCACCACGGCGCCGCACAGGGCGTCGATTTCGGGCACGCGTCCGCGGGCCACGTCGTCGGCCATGCTGCTGCGCGCTTGGGCATCGATGCGCAACATGCGCGCGGCGGCCCGTCGAAACAGCCAATTGTGTGTTCGCAGCAGGGTTGGCAGGGCGGCCGGTGGCAAGGGGGTCAGCCGAGCGAGCGACTGTCCGGCACGGTCCAGCACGGCCAGGGCCTCTTCCATCAAGGCCGCGGTGCAGGCGCGCCAGTCTCGATCCAGCAGTTGCTCGCGCAGCGGCAAGCCGGAGAGGGCATTGATGGGGTTGTTGAGGTTCAGCAGCAGCTTGGCCCATTGCACGGCGGCCATGTCGTCGCGCAGGTGCAGGGGCAGGCCAGCGCGCGAAAAAACCCCCTGCCAAGCCTGCAAGCTGGCATCGTTGTCTGCCAGCAGCGCCCCGCTGGTGCCCTGGTGGAGCCGGCCTGGTGCCGGCTGGGACACGTTGAACGGCACCATGCCCGCCACGGCGATCAACTCCGGGGCGTTGGCGCGAAGGGTGCCCATGTTGTCGACGCCGTTTTGAAAGGAAAGCACCCGACTGCCGCCCTTCAATCGCTCGGCCAGTTGGCGCGCTGCACCGGCGGTGTCAGCGCTCTTGACGCACAGCAGTACCAAGGCTGGTTCGCCCTCAGCGGGCAGCGTGGTGTGCCATGACACGGTGTCCAAGCGGCCCTGAAAGCCATCCAGGTCGGTGAGCGTCAGGCCATGGGCGGCCAAGGTCTCGCCGAATGAGCGACGACCGATGAAGTGCACCTGGCAGCCGGCCAAAGCGAGCCGGCCGCCGAGGTACGTCCCGACGAGGCCTGCGCCCAGCACCCAGACGGGGCCGGGTGCTTGGACGGAGCTCACGCCGTTTGCGCGGGTGGACCCGAGCGGGTGGGGCCCACGCGGGACTCGATGTCGGCCAGCAGCTTCTTGCCCCATCCCACCATGAAGAGCGCTTCGGCCACGACGAACATGGGGCCCACGAGCAAGCCCACCAGGTCGTCCACGAATGCCGGCTTGCGTCCCTCGTACTTGTGACCCACGAACTGGATGATCCAGCCCAGCACGAAGGCGCCCACGCCCCAGGCCAGCCAAGAGGTGGTGCTGCCCGCGGCCAGCGGCAGCGCCAGCAGCATCAGCACGCCGTTGACGACGCTGGTGGCCAAGCCCAGGATGAACTCGTCGCGCGTGAGGTACCAGAGGGTGGCCAGCAGCCACAGCGCGTGGATGGGGCTCCAGGTCCAGCCCCCGAGCTCGACCATCGGGCGGGCCAAGAGCACGCACACGGCGAACACGATCATGGGGATGCCGATGAAGTGCGTGGCGATGTTGCGCGTGTCACGGTGGTACGCGGCATACATGCTCATCAGGTCGATGGCGGGTCGGAACAAGCTGCTCATCGGTCGATCTCCAAAGGTTGATGGAGCCGATGCTAGGCCGTTGTGTTCCGCCTGTCTGTCAGGGCTTTGACACCTCCGCCTGCCGGTGGCGCCAGGCCCGCGCCACGTAGCGCGCGGGGTCCACGGCGTCGATCAAGCTGCGCTCCACCGGCGCCGGCAGCCCCAAGGCGAGGGCGGCAGCCAGTTCGCCAGCCAAGCTGCTGGATGTGATGCCGCGCGATGCCAGGGCCCCGCAGACCAGCAGGCCCGGGCGGCGGGCCCAGGCACTGGGTTGGGAGGCTCGGATGGGCGGTGCTTGGTCGGGGTCGACCACGCCCCCCACGATGGGGAGCCGATCGGGTGCCAACAAGCGCCAAGCCACCCGCCCCTGCGTGGGATTGAGGCCTGGGGGCGCCCCGCACAGGCGCCGCCAGTGGGCTGCGTTGGCTTCGTGGTCCTCCGGCCGGCAGCCTGGTTCGGGGTCATGGTCATGGCTCGTGGCCCCCAGGAGCAGTCGTCCGTCGGGCAAGGGCAGGGCGTAGCCGCCCGCGGCCACGGGCTGGCGGGGTCGGACCGCCAGCGCAGCTTGCTGTGGGTCCAGCCAACTGAGTTGGCCGCGCTGCGGCGTGAGCAAGCGGGCCAAGGCCGGGTCCCAGCGGGCCAGCAACTGCGGCAGGGCCGCACCCGTTGCCAGCACCAGGAGGTCGGCGCGCGCCTTCTCTGCGCCGTGGTGGGCCACGGCCCAACCGGTTTCGGTGGTGGCCAGTGTGTCCACTGGGCTGTTCAGTCGCACGTCCAGGTCGCGCAAATGGTGCGCAACGAGTTCGGCCGGGGGCAGTGCGCCTCCGCCGGGGTAGAACCAAGCCGCACCGGGCAGGGGCAGACCTGTCGCGGCGTGGACGGCGTGCGCATCCAGGGCTTGCACGTAATCCGTGGGCAGACCCAAGGTGTCGATGAGGGATTGCAGGCGCTGCCAGGGTTCGTCGGGCGCCCAGCGCATCAAGCCATCCAACCGCCAACTCAAAACAGCGCTTGCCAGGGTGTGCCGCAAATGCAGGGCGGCGCAGCGGTTCCAGCGTGCATGCGGTCCATCGTCAGCATGCACCGTGCCGTGGAACAGGCCGCCCGGGTTGCCGCTGGCGCCCGCCGCCAGGTGCGGAGCCGCATCCATCACCAGCACGCGAAGGCCCTGCTGGTGCAGGGCGCGGGCGCACGCGGCGCCAGCCAAGCCGGCACCCAGCACGATGGCACTGCGCGCACCGGGCGCCACAGCGCGCCGACCGATCGGCGGCCTGGGCTGGTGGCGGGGGGTGAAGACACGGGCGCCGATGTCCCCCGTCAGGGGCTCGAAGCCGTGACGTTCGCAGCCGGTCAGCCGGTTCGGTTCGCCCACCAGCCGTGCGCCGGGGTTCGCCATGCGGGCCAGGGCTGGCCAGAGGCCCTCAGGACATTCATCGTGATCGTCGACCACGAAGCTGTCGACTCCGGCTTGCCATTCGCTCATCTGCTCGGTGAGCGGCGCCATCGCCACGGTGACCGTCAAGCCGCCGCCATCCAGCGCCAGACGATGCCAGCCCGGGGTGACTGGCGGCCATGATTGCGCCAAGAGGTCACCCCAGGCCGGAGGGTGAGCCCGTCGCCAGTCCTCAGCCGTGAGCGGGCGTGGCGCCATGATCAACACTTGCAGGCGCTGGGGGCGTCGAAGGTCAGCGCGCCACAGCTGCCAAGCGGCCACCAAGGCGTGCCCCAAACCCAGGCCCACCAGCATCAGGGTGTGCTGGGGCTGCTGGGACCAGCGCCGCGGCAGATCCAGTCCTTGCGACATCCTTTGCTGCGCGGTGGCGCACAAGCGAGCAAGGTCCAGGCGGCCCGACGGCCCAACCTGGGGGTGCTGGGGATCGCTCCAGTCGATTTCGACGGGCGTGAGGCGAGGCTTTCTCATGGCGGCATGATCGGGCATGGACTCTGCCTTCCGCCCTCTGGCCGGCTGCCGCATCGTCAGCCTGGCGCTCAACATCCCGGGCCCGGTTGCTCTGGCCGATTGCCGTGCGCTCGGTGCGCGCTGCCACAAGGTCGAGCCGCCTTCGGGCGATTTGGTGCAGCGTGTGGCGCCGGCCCTGTACGCCGCCTTGCACCGGGGGGTGAAGGTGCGAACCCTCGACCTCAAAGATGCAGCCTGCCAGCGCGCCCTGCACCGATCGCTGGCAACCGCCGACGTGCTGATCACCGCCTTTCGACCGCAAGCGCTTGCGCGCATGGGCTTGGACTGGGCTGCCCTGCGTAAGCGCCACCCTCAGTTGTGGCAGGTGGCCATCCAAGGCTCGGCCGACCCCGCCCATGTCGACGATGCCGGCCACGATCTCACGTACCAGGCCGCGCACGGCTTGCTCACGCCAGGGCACCTGCCCACCACCTTGCTGGCTGACATGGCCGGCGCCCAGGCGGTGGTGCTGGCGGTGTTGCAAGCGGCTTTGGGGCGAACGCAGGGTGTCGGCCCACGGAGGTTGGTCGTCGGCCTGGGCGATGTCGCCGAGCGCATGGCGGCGCCGCTGCGCTGGGGGTTGACGGCGCCGGGCGCACTGCTGGGTGGCGGGCACGCTGGGTATCAGGTCTTGCGTGCGCGAGACGGATGGGTCGCGCTGGCGGCCCTGGAGCCGCATTTCGGCGCCCGGCTCGCGGCCCTGGCCGGGCTCGGAGCGTGTCCCGACTGGGGTCACCCAGCCACCCGAGACGCCGTTGCGGCCTGGGCGGCGGCGCACGAGGTGGCTGCACTGGCGAGATTGGCGCAGGCGCACGACCTGCCCTTGGTGGTTTGCCCCCTGGTGGGTGGTGGGCGCACTGCCTAGCATGCGGCCATGAGTGCCCCCAGTGACAGCCCCGCCGCTCGGCTTCAGGTTCGTTTGCGCAGGCTGACCTGGCGCGAGCCTTTTCGTTGGTTGTCCCTGGGCTGGCGCGACTTCCTGCGCGCCCCGTTCATGGGGCTTTTTTTCGGCAGCTGCTTCATGGTGATGGGCTGGGCGCTGCTGAAGGTGTACGAAGCCGCTCCGGCCTACCTGTTGGCCCTGGCGGCCGGCTTCCTGCTGGTGGGGCCTGTGCTGTTTTTGGGGCTCTACCGCATCAGCCAGGTGCTGGAGCGGGGCGAACGCCCCGATTTCGGCGACGCCTTGTTGGCCTTCGAGAGCCGCATCGGCCCGCTGGCCTTGTTCGGATTGGTGCTTTTGGTGCTGGAGATGATTTGGGGGCGCGCTTCGCTGGTCATTTTTGCCGTCAGCTTCGACGGCATGCCGGATTTCAAAGGCTCGATCACGGCCCTGCTCAACCCCGAGAACCTGAGCTTCATCGTGGCCTACATCGCGGTGGGCGGGGTGTTCGCTGGCTTGATCTATGCGGTCAGCGCGGTTTCCATCCCCATGCTGCTGGACCAGCCCGTGGACGCCGTGACAGCCGCCCTCACCAGCTTGAAGCTGGTGCTGGCGCAGCCCGGCGTGATGTTGTGCTGGGGCGCTTGCATTGCCCTGCTGGTGGGCTTGGCCATGCTGCCCTGGTTCGTGGGGTTGCCCCTGGTGGCGCCGGTCATCGGCCATGCGAGCTGGCACGCTTACCGAGCGGCGGTGCAGGTCGATGCGGTTGCGGCTGACGCCGCCCCGACTTAACGCGCCAGCGCGTCGGATCGCAGCCGGGTTACGCCCGGTGGGGCCTTCTTCAGCGCGGACCACAAGGCGTGCGCCACGCGTTCGGCAGCGATGGGCCGCCAACGCAAGGGCACCCAACGGCCGAGCCAAGGGGACATTCGCTGGGCCAACGATTCCCCAGGGCGCCGGGGTTGGCCCAGGCTCTGGCGCTCGCCCAGCAAAAGCGAGGGTTGCGCGATGACGAGGCACTCGAAACCCAAGGCCGCCACGGCGGCCTCGGCCTCACCCTTGACGCGGTTGTAAAACACGCGAGAGGCCGGGTCGGCGCCCATCGCCGACACCAGCCCGAAGCGGCGAGCGCCCGCGCGGCGGGCGGCTTGCGCCACGCTGAGCACCGCCTCCAGATCCACGGCACGGAAGGCCTCGCGCGAGCCGGCCACCGCCAGCGTGGTGCCCAGTGCACAAACGGCGGTGTCGATCGCCGGCAGAGCTTCGGGCAGCGGCCAGGGCAGCGGGTGGGCGCCGGGCAGTGGATTCAAGCCGGGCAGCGGCCGCCGCAGGGGCAGCCAAAGCGTTCCGTCGCTGGGCAAGTCGGCACTGATGCAGCGCGCCAAGTGCCCGCCCACCAACCCCGACGCGCCGGCCAGCAGCACGTGGCGGGGCATGGCGCCCAGGTCAGGCTTTGTGGCCGCCACGGCGGGGTCCGCCCAGCAAAGCGGCGGGACGACCCGAACCGCTGCCACCGCCGCCCGACGAGGGCCGCGCCGCGCGAGCGCCCTCAGCGTTCGCCTGCGGCCGGGCACCGCCTTGCCCGCTGCCTTGGGCCGGTTTGGGGCTGTTGCCGCGGTGCGCGGGTGACCGACCACCATCGCGCCTCGGTGTGTGTCCGTCCCGCGGCGGTCGAGCTCCGCCGCCCCCACCCGAGCGGGCGGGGCCGCGAACGCCGATGGTTTGACGCCCGATTTGGATGGGTTCGGCGCGCTCGGTGCTCGGCACCTCAAAACCTGCCATCACCTCGCGCGGCAGGCTACGCTTGATGAGCTTCTCGATGTCCTTCAGAAACAGCTCTTCGTCAGGACAGACCAAGCTGACGGCCTCGCCTTCGCAGCCCGCGCGGCCGGTGCGCCCAATGCGGTGCACGTAGTCTTCCGGCACATTGGGCAGCTCGTAATTGACGACGTGAGGCAACTCGTCGATGTCGATCCCGCGTGCGGCAATGTCCGTGGCCACCAGCACTTGCAAGGTGCCGGCCTTGAACTCGCTCAGGGCCTTGGTGCGGGCACCCTGGCTCTTGTTGCCATGGATGGCCATGGCGCTGATGTCCTGCTTGTTCAGGAACTCAGCCAGACGGTTGGCGCCGTGCTTCATGCGCGTGAACACCAGCACTTGGTGCCAGTCGTGACGGCGGATGAGCTCGGCCAGCAAATCCTTCTTGCGCTCACGGCCGGTCCAGTACACCTTCTGAGCCACCGTGTCGGCGGTCGCATTGCGGCGAGCCACTTCGATGAGCTGGGGCGACTTCAGCAGGCGATCGGCCAAGGCCTTGATGTCGTCGCTGAAGGTGGCACTGAACAAAAGACTTTGCTTGCTGCTGGGCAACAGCGCCAACACCTTCTTGATGTCGTGGATGAAGCCCATATCCAACATGCGATCGGCTTCGTCCAGCACCAGGATCTCGACCTTGGACAGGTCAAGGTGGCCTTGTTGTTGGATGTCCAGCAGCCGACCCGGCGTGGCCACGAGGATGTCCACCCCTCGGCGCAGGGCGTTGATTTGGGGCTGCATGCCCACGCCGCCAAACATCACAGTGCTGTTGAGCGGCAGGTGGCGCCCGTAAGCGCGGATGTTTTCTTCCACTTGCGCGGCCAGTTCCCGCGTGGGGGTCATCACCAGGGCGCGAACCGCTCGTCTGGCGCCGGCCGCAGGGGGTTTGCCCATCAGGCGGTGCAGCATCGGCAGGGTAAAGCCGGCGGTCTTGCCCGTGCCCGTTTGGGCGCCGGCCAGCAAGTCGCCGCCGGTGAGCACCATGGGAATGGCTTGTTGTTGGATGGGGGTCGGGGTTTCGTAGCCCTGTTCGCGCACCGCGCGCAGGATCGGCTCGGCCAAGCCGAGATCAGCAAAATTCATGAGGAGTGGGAGCCCGCTTCTGACGGGCGATGCACCGATCACCGGCTGCCAAGAGCACGGTGCCGTCACGGCGGCGCTGGGGAACGATGAACTGCAGACTGCCGGCACGACCCAGACGGCTGGAGGCCGTGCACAGGGGGCAGTGTAGGCGAGCGAGGGTCTGCCCGTAGGCGGCCCCTCGCACGAGCGCCGGTAGAGTCCGGGGGTTTAGGAGTGAGGCCGGGACCCGATGGTGCAGCAGTTGAAGCATTGGTGGAGCGATACACGGCGCCTGTGGTCGGCCACGGATGTGGAGAGCTCCGAGGTGCGAGCGCGGCACATCAAAGCCATGCTGGCGACCACGCCCTGGACCATGCTGGCCAGCGCCATCAACCTGGGCCTGTGCGCCTGGGTGTTGAGCGGCCACGCTCAGACGGTGACCTTGATCGTTTGGGCCTTGGCGGTTCTGGCGATGACCGTGGCGGGTTGGGTGGGTTGTTTGCGCATCCAGCAGAGCCACTTGCTGGCTGTCGGTCCGGGCACCGTGCGGGCCGCCACGGTGCATGCGCTGTTGCTGGGCGCCGTCTGGGGGGCGATGCCCATGCTGTGGTTCCCTCACGCTGAGTCAGGGCTGCAGATGCTGATCGCAGTCTTGGTCACGGGCCTTACCTGCGCCGGGGCCCTGGCTTTGACCATGGTGCCTCCGGCCGCGTTGACCTACACCTTCATCATGGCTGGCTTGTCGATTGGGGCGCTGGTGCGCGACGGCGGCCCCTACACCGGGGTGATCCAGGTGCTGATGGTGCTGTACGCCATCGTGCTCGCTGTCGTGGTGTTGGCCGTGTCGCGGCTGTTCACCCAGCGTCTGTACTCAGAGCGCGATGCGTCGCGCCAATCCGAGTTGGTGGGCTTGCTGCTGCGCGATTTCGAAGAGTCGACAGCCGACGTGCTCTGGGAGGTTGACCGCCAGGGTCGTTTTGTGCAGCCCTCTGAGCGCTTGGCCACCCTGTTCGAGCGGCCCTTGCGATCCATGGCCCAACTGCAGTTCTTGCCGGCCCTCTTGTCCATGCAGGTCGAGGGTTCCCGGGGTGGGGGGCGCCTAAAGGCGGCGTTGGATGCCGGCGATGCTTTCCGCGACCAAGTCGTGCGCGTGACCACCGCCCAGGGGCCCCGTTGGTGGTCCATCACGGCCAAGCCGCTGTTGGACGAGCAAGGCTTGCCTCGCGGGTGGCGGGGCGTGTTGAGCGACGTGACCAGCGAGCGTCAGTCCAACCAGCACTTGGCCTTCCTGGCCCATTTCGATTCCCTGACGGGCTTGGCCAACCGCGTCAGCGTTCGCAATCGCCTGGCCAAGGCGGTCGAGAAGAAGGCGCAGGACGGCCGCTTCAGTGCGCTCCTGTGTCTCGATCTTGACAACTTCAAGATGATCAATGACTCCCATGGCCACAGCGTCGGAGACGCGGTGCTGCAGGAAGTCGGTCGCCGCTTGCGCAAGCAATCCCGGAAAAGCAGCCTTTGCGGGCGCTTGGGGGGCGATGAGTTTGCGGTCGTGGTCGATGACATCGAAGACCGCCAGGAGGTGCTCACCTTGGCCGACCGTTTGGTGGTCAGCATGCGGGCCCCGTGTGCGACTGGCGGCTTGACGCTCAACACCGGCGTCAGCGTCGGCGTGGCCTTCTTGCCGGAGCACGCCAACACCGTCGACGAGGCCCTGGTGGCCGCCGACTTGGCGCTGTACGAAGCCAAAGCCGCCGGCCGAGGCCGAGTCGTGGTGTTCTCGCCCGAACTGGGCAAGAGCCAAAAGCGGCGTCTGACGCTCGAGCGCGAACTGCGCGAAGCCTTGCTGCGCGATCAATTCGAGGTGCTGTACCAGCCCCAGGTGGACATCCAGTCGTGGCGCATCGTGGGCGCCGAAGCGCTGCTGCGCTGGCACCACCCCGAGCTCGGCGCCGTGTCGCCGGTCGAGTTCATCCCGCTGGCCGAAGACTCGGGCTTGATCAACAACATGGGCGCCTGGGTGCTGGACCGCGCATGCGCCGACATTCGCGGCCCCCTGGCGGGCCTGCGCGTGGCCGTGAACTGCTCGGCCATCCAGTTGCAGCGTCCGCGTTTTGTGGACGAATTGGATCACCTCATGCGCACCCACGGGGTGCCGCATGGCGCACTGGAGATCGAGGTCACCGAATCCTTGCTGATGGAAAACCTCTCCACAGCTCTGGAAAACCTCAATGCGATCAAAGAGTTGGGTGTTCGGGTGGCGCTCGACGACTTCGGTACGGGGTACTCGTCGCTGGCTTACCTGCGGCGGTTCCCGTTCGACAAGCTGAAGATTGACCGGGCATTCATCCGCGAGCTCATGACCACCAGCGACGCACGCCACATCGTGCGAACGATTTTGAGTTTGGCCAAGATCCTCAAGATGGACACCCTGGCAGAGGGCGTGGAGGAGCCCGCCCAGCTCGAGGTGTTGGCCCGTCATGGATGCTCGGGCATCCAGGGCTTCTTGGTGGCCCGTCCGATGACGGCCAACGAGTTGGCGGCCATGGTGCGCGGCTGGGTTCCGATGCGGCACGTGGTGGGCTTGGATGAACTGCCCGAATCGTTCTCGGCGCCCCTGACCGACCGCGGCCACTGAGCCTGGAATCTGTGGCTCCTTCAGGGCCACAGCGGAGCCTCCCTGGATAATCGACGTTTTGCTCCGTTGTCCACTGCAACGGCGGTCTCTCATTTGCTGGTCCTCACATGGCTCAATACGTTTTCACGATGAACCGCGTCACCAAGACGGTGCCGCCCAAACGTCAGATCCTCAAGGAGGTGTCGCTGTCCTTCTTCCCCGGCGCCAAGATCGGCGTGTTGGGCTTGAACGGCGCGGGCAAGTCGACCGTGCTCAAGATCATGGCGGGCATCGACAAGGAGTTCGAGGGCGAGGCCTATCCAATGCCGGGCATCAAGATCGGCTTCTTGCCTCAGGAGCCGCAAATCAATCCCGATCAGACGGTGCGCGAGGCCGTGGAAGAAGGCGTGGGCGGCACCTTGGCTGCCAAGAAGCGCTTGGACGAGGTGTATGCCGCCTACGCCGAGCCCGATGCCGACTTTGATAAGTGGGCGGCCGAGCAGGCCGAACTCGAAGCCATCATCGCCGCCAGCGGCGGCGAAAACACCGACCTGCAACTGGAACTGGCCGCCGACGCGCTGCGCCTGCCGCCCTGGGACGCCAAGATCGGCAAGCTGTCGGGCGGCGAAAAGCGCCGCGTGGCCTTGTGCCGCCTGCTGCTCTCCAAGCCCGACATGCTGCTGCTCGACGAGCCGACCAACCACTTGGACGCCGAGTCGGTCGAGTGGCTGGAGCACTTCCTGCAGCGCTTTCCGGGCACCGTCGTGGCCGTCACCCACGACCGCTACTTCCTGGACAACGCCGCCGAATGGATCTTGGAGCTCGACCGCGGCCACGGCATCCCCTACAAGGGCAACTACACCGACTGGCTGGACCAAAAGGAAACGCGCCTGGAGCAGGAGCAGCGCCAGGAAGAGGCCCGCACCAAGGCGATGAAGGAGGAGCTGAAGTGGGTGCGCTCCAACGCCAAGGGGCGCCAAGCCAAGAGCAAGGCACGCTTGGCCCGCTTCGAAGAGTTGAGCGACGTCGATTACCAGCGCCGCAACGAAACCAACGAAATCTTCATCCCCGTCGCCGAGCGCCTGGGCAATGAGGTGATCGAGTTCAAGAACGTCACCAAGAGCTTCGGCGACCGCGTCTTGATCGACAACCTGTCGTTCAAGGTGCCCCCCGGCGCCATCGTGGGCATCATCGGCCCCAACGGCGCGGGCAAGTCGACCCTCTTCCGCATGATTCAGGGCGTCGAGCAGCCCGACAGCGGCGAGGTCCTGATCGGCAAGACGGCCAAACTGGCGTTTGTCGATCAAAGCCGTGAGAGCTTGGCGGGCGAAAAAACCGTCTGGGAAGACGTGTCGGGCGGCCTGGACAACATCGTGGTCGGCAAGTTCGTCATGCCCAGCCGCGCCTACCTGGGTCGCTTCAACTTCAAGGGCAACGACCAGCAAAAGCTGGTGGGCCAGTTGTCGGGCGGTGAGCGCGGCCGGCTGCATCTGGCCAAGACCCTGGCCAAGGGCGGGAACGTGCTGATGCTGGACGAGCCGTCCAACGACTTGGACGTTGAAACCCTGCGTGCGCTGGAAGAGGCCCTGTTGGAGTTCGGCGGCTCGGCCATGGTCATCAGCCACGACCGCTGGTTCCTGGATCGCATTTGCACCCACATCCTGGCGTGCGAGGGCGAGTCCCAGTGGTTCTTCTTCGATGGCAACTACAGCGAGTACGAGGCCGACAAGAAGAAGCGCTTGGGTGAGGAAGGCGCCCGCCCCAAGCGGGTGCGCTACAAGCCCATCGTGTGACGGGGACGGGGCCCGGATACGAAACTTTACGTGCCGGGCAAGCCCTCGAAACCCGGGCCCTCGACAGTGGCAGCATCCCCACCCAACCCCGGAGTGATGCCATGACACCCATTTCCGCTTTCAAATCGCTGGTGCTCGCTGGCGCCGTGGCGCTGGCGGCCGCGGCCCCTGGCGCGTTGGCCGGCCCGATGATGGGCGCGCCCGCGGGCCCGGGCATGGCCATGATGGACATGCTGGACGATGCTGGCGTTTCCGACGCCCAACGTCAGCAAATTCGGCAGATCCTGCGCGCAGCCCGGGAAGACTGGAAACAGCAGCAGGAGAAACAACAGGCACTGCGTCAACAGCAAACCAGACTCTGGGGAGCCCCCTCGCTCGACGCCCAGGCACTCGAAGGCGTGCGCCGGCAGCAGTCGGCGTTGCGCGAAGAGGCCAGCTTGCGCATGCACCGGGCGATGCTGGAGGTGGCCAAGGTCTTGACCCCTGAACAACGGGCCAAGATGGCCGAACGTGCCGCCAAGCGCGCCCAGCGCCTGCAAGAGCACCGGCGCGAGCGCTGGCAGCAGGGCGCTCCAGAGGGCATGAGGGAGCGCCGTGGCCAGCCTTGAAACGACAGGACGCGTGCAGGCCCAACTGCTGCTCGTCGACGATGACGCGCGCCTGGCCGACATGCTGGGCGGTTACTTGGGCAACGCGGGTTACCGCGTCACGGTCGCGCCCACGTTGGCCGTGGCGCGGCAAGTCCTGGCTGCCAAAGCCGCTCAACCCGACCTGGTCATCCTGGACCTGATGCTGCCCGATGGCGATGGGCTGGATTTCTGCCGCCACCTGCGGGCCGTGCCTGCAGCGGCGGGCCTGCCCGTGCTGATGCTCAGCGCCCGTGGCGAGCCGCTGGACCGCGTCATCGGCCTGGAATTGGGCGCCGACGACTACTTGGCCAAGCCCTTCGAGCCGCGTGAGCTGCTGGCGCGCGTCAAGGCCTTGCTGCGTCGGGGCGCTGGCGGTGCGGGGGCCGCTGCGACGCTTGAAGTGCTGCGTTTCGGGCGGCTGGAGATCGATCTGGGCGAACGCAGCGCCCGGCTCGACGGCCGCGATTGCGTGTTGACCAGCCACCAGTTCGAGTTGCTCGTGGTCATGGCGCGGCACGCGGGCCGGGTGATGAGCCGGGACCAAATCATGGACGCGCTCACGGGCCATCCGCTGGACGCCTTCGACCGCAGCATCGACGTGCACATCTCCCGCATCCGCGCCGCGATCGAAGACGATGCCAAGGCCCCCAAGCGCCTGCTCACCGTGCGCGGCGCGGGCTATGTGTTTGCCCGCAAGCAGGACGCCGACGGCGCGTGAAGTCGCTGTTCCTGCGCATTTACGTCACGGTCGTGGCCGTGTTGCTGGCCTTTGCCCTGCTGGCGGGCGCTTTGGCCCAGCGCCAGCTGGACAAAGAGCGGGCGGGCTTCGAAGCCCTGCAAGACGAACGTCTGCAAGGCATGGCCCAGCTGTTGCACCAAGCCTTGCCGCCTGCCTCGGCATCGGTGGCCGAACAGGCAGAGGCGCTGCGGCGGTGGAGCCTTCAGTTGCGCATGCCGCTGGCGCTGGAAGGGCCGGATGGCGAGCGCATCGCAGCCAGCCCATGGTTCGAGCGCCGCGAAGACCGCTTTCCCTTCCCGCCGGAGGTTTTGCCCATGCCCGACGGTCGCCGCTTGCTGCTGTTGCGCGCGCAGCGCAGCGCGGCACGGCTGTCGGGGGAGCGTGGGGGCGGGTCGGCGTGGCCGCGCAGCCCCGCTGGAGTCAACGCCGTGCTGATGTTGTTTGGCTTGCTGTTCGTGGGGGTCGCCGTTGGGGCCTACCCGGTGGTTCGTCAACTGACACGGCGCCTGGAAACGCTGAAGCAGGGCGTCGAACGCTTTGGGGCGGGCGAACTCGCCCATCGCGTGCAGTTGGCGGGACAGGACGAAGTGGCCGCGGTGGCCGCCAGCTTCAACGAAACGGCCGACCGGGTGGCGCAACTGCTCCAGTCGCACCAGAACTTGGTGGCCAATGCCAGCCATGAGCTCCGGTCGCCGCTGGCGCGCTTGCGCATGGCTCTGGCCATGCGTCCCGAGGTGGAGCGCGATCCCAAGCTCGAGGCCGAACTGCAGCGCAACCTCAGCGAACTCGACGGCCTGGTGGAGGAGTTGTTGATGTCGGCCCGCATGGAAGCCCTGGGTCAGCAAGCCCTGCGGCGCGAGCCCGTGGACCTGCTCGGCCTCGTGGCCGAAGAAGCCGCTCGGGTTGGCGTGGAGTTGGACGGCGTCGAAGGCGTGGGCCAACCGACGGTGTTGGGCGACGAGCGCTTGCTGCGCCGGGCGGTGCGCAACCTGCTGGAGAACGCGCGCCGCTACGGGGGCGATCGTCAGTCAGTGACCCTCGCGGCGGGTTCTGGGCGCGTGGACGTTCGCGTCGCCGACCGCGGACCAGGGGTGCCCGAGGGCCTGCGGGATCGCATCTTCGAGCCCTTTTTCCGCCTC
>NZ_JAPZSY010000126.1 GCF_027532025.1 Inhella sp.
GAAGTCGTCGGTGGCCATCGGATGCTGTCCTCGATCTCCCAGGAAATGCCGCCCATTGAATTGAATTCCGGGAGTTTCGACCATCCGAAATCACCCGAAAGTCATTCAAAAACAACGGGTTGGGTCATTTGCAGGTCCGACCACTTCGCCTGGATTTGGAGGAACTGAACCAGCTCCAAACCCCATGCGTGCTGCACTGGGACCTGAACCACTTCGTGGTGCTCAAGAGGGTGACGCGCAAAGGCGCGGTGATCCTCGACCCCGCTGTGGGCGAGCGGCACCTGACCACGGCGGAAATCTCCCGCCACTTCACCGGCGTGGCGTTGGAGCTGACGCCCAACGCCGATTTCAAGAAGCAAGAAGCGGCCCCCCGCGTGAGCCTGAAGCAGCTCACCGGCAAGGTGGTGGGCCTGAAGCGCTCGCTGTTCCAGATCTTTGCGGTGGCTGTGGTGCTGGAGCTGTTCGCCATCGTGGCGCCGCTGATGAACCAGCTCATCGTGGACGATGTGCTGACCTCGGGCGACCGGCCCCTGCTCACCGTCATCGTGCTGGGTTTCGGGCTCTTGCTCATCATCCAAACCCTGTTGGCCCTGGCTCGCTCCTGGATGGTGATGGTGCTGGGGCAAACGCTGTCGCTGCAATGGATGGGCAATGTGTTCGCGCACTTGGTGCGCCTGCCCACGAGCTTCTTCGAGAAGCGCCACCTGGGCGACATCACCTCGCGTTTTGGCGCCGTGAATGCCATCCAGAGAACGCTTACGACTGCCGCCATTGAGGCCGTGCTGGACGGCCTGATGGCCGTGGCGGCGTTGGTGATGATGTTGATCTATGCGCCGCAGTTGGCGGGCATCGTGGTGGGGGCCGTGGTGGCCTACGGCTTGCTGCGCTGGGCGATGTACGCGCCGCTGCGCGACGCCGCCGCCGAGCGCTTGGTGATGGCGGCCAAAGAGAACACCCATTTTTTGGAAACGCTGCGCGCCATCACGCCGCTGAAGCTGTTTGGCCGCGAAGAGGAGCGCCGCGCCCGCTGGCAAAACCTGGTGGTGGACGTGCAGAACCGCGACGTGCGCACGGCCAAGCTGGGCATTGGTTTCAGCACCGCCAACACGGCCATTTTTGGGTTGGAGAACCTGTTGGTGTTCTGGGTGGGCGGCAAACTCATCCTGGACGGCCAGCTCGGCGGCACGCCCAGCTTCACCGTGGGCATGTTGTTCGCCTTCATTGCCTACAAGGGGCAGTTCACCGGGCGGGTATCGGCCCTCATCAACTACGCGGTGGAGCTGAAGATGCTGAGCCTGCACAGCGAGCGCTTGGCCGACATCGCCTTGGAGCCGCCCGAGCGCGACGCGCTGCCGGAGAGCGACTTGGCGCACCTGCCGGCCAGCATCGAGCTGCGCAACGTGGGCTTCCGCTACGCCGAGGGTGAGCCCTGGGTGCTGAAGGAGGCGAACTTCAAGATCGAGGCGGGGGAGAGCGTGGCTGTCACCGGCCCCAGTGGCGCGGGCAAAACCACGCTGCTCAAGATCGCCTTGGGGCTGCTACAGCCCACCGAGGGCGAGGTGCTGTACGGCGGTCAGCGCATCCAGCACATTGGCCTGCAGAACTTCCGCCGCCAGATTGGCACCGTGATGCAAGAAGACGTGCTGTTGACCGGTTCGCTGACCGACAACATCGCCTTCTTCGATGTCACCACCGACCACGAGCGCGTGCAGGCGTGTGCGCAGCTGGCGCAGCTGCACGACGACATCGCCAAGATGCCCATGGGCTACCAAACCCTGGTGGGCGACTTGGGCACCGGCCTGAGCGGTGGCCAGAAGCAGCGCCTGCTTCTGGCCCGTGCCCTCTACAAGAACCCCAAGGTGCTGGCGCTGGACGAGGCCACCAGCCACTTGGACCTGCACAACGAGCGCGCGGTGACGGCGCAACTGGCGCAGATGAACCTGACCCGGCTGATCATTGCCCACCGACCCGAGACGATTGCCGGGGCGCAGCGTGTGGTGCAGGTGCGCGACGGGCAGGTGAGTGACGTGGCGCGCGCTGTGGGTTCAGCCGCGGCGTGATCCGTTCCGTGCGGGCGGGCGCCGCGTTGCGCCCGGCTCGACGGTCTCAGCCGATGGCCAATGGCGCGAACGACTTCACCAAATCGTCCACCGCCTTGACCTGCGCCAAGAAGGGCTCTAGCTGGGCCAAGGGCAGGGCGCTGGGGCCGTCGCACTTGGCTTCGGCCGGGTTGGGGTGGGCTTCCAGGAACAGGCCGGCCAGACCCACGGCCATGCCGGCGCGGGCCAGGTCGGCCACCTGCTCGCGGCGGCCGCCGCTGGCGGCGGCACCCGACTCGCGCTGCTGCAGCGCGTGGGTCACGTCGAAGATGACGGGCAGGTCGCCGCAGTGCTTCTTCATCACCCCGAAGCCCAGCATGTCGACCACGAGGTTGTCGTAGCCGAAGCAAGTACCGCGGTCGCACAGGATGAGCTGGTCGTTGCCGGCTTCCTGGAACTTCTCGCAGATGTTCTTCATCTGCGAGGGGCTCAGGAACTGCGGCTTCTTGATGTTGATGACGCGGCCGGTCTTGGCCAGGGCCACGACGAGGTCGGTCTGGCGGGCCAGGAAGGCGGGCAGTTGCAGCACGTCCACCACCTCGGCCACGGGCTGGCACTGGTGGGGCTCGTGCACGTCGGTGATGCAGGGCACGCCGAAGCGACTCTTAACCGCCTCAAAAATCTTCAGGCCTTCTTCCAGGCCGGGGCCGCGGTAGCTGTGGATGCTGCTGCGGTTGGCCTTGTCGAAGCTGGCCTTGAAGACGTAAGGGATGCCGAGCTTTTGCGTGACCTGCACGTAGGCCTCGCAGGTGCGAAGCGCCAGGTCCAGCGACTCGAGCACGTTCATGCCGCCGAACAAGACGAAGGGCTTGCGGTTGTCGACGGAAATGGCGGGGCCGATGGCGATGGAAGGCATGGCAGAGCGTCTTGAACGGAGAAGGGCGCGATTGTCTTCTTGAACGGCGAGTGGGCGGTGTGGCCCCCCGATCGACCGCACTCCGTTCCCGCTTGGCCTGAGGGGTCGAGAGCCCGTGCGAGCCCTTCGATACCTCAGGGCGAACGGAGCTTGGGGTGCGTGCTCATGCCTCAGCAGCCGTTCGGGCGGAAGGTTCGACGCCCTCGCGCCGGGCCTCGCTCATCACGCGAGGCGTGGCGCCCCCGGCGCCTGCAGCGCCCCGCCTTGCACCAGGGCCGCGGCGCGCTCGATGTCGGGCGCCAGATAGTGGTCGACGGGATAGCTGGCGCAGTCTTGGCGCAGGCGCTCGTACAAGGCCTCCACGGGGGCGGAGCTGCGCAGCGGGCGCAGGAAGTCGATGCCCTGCGCGGCGGCCAGCAGCTCGATGGCCACGATGTGCGCGGTGTTGTCGATCATGGCGTGCAGGCGGCGGGCCGCGAAGGTGGCCATGCTGACGTGGTCTTCCTGGTTGGCGCTGGTGGGCAGGCTGTCCACGCTGGCGGGGTGGGCCAGGCTCTTGTTCTCGCTGGCCAGGGCGGCGGCGGTGACGTGGGCAATCATGAAGCCGCTGTGCAGGCCGGCGTCGGCCGTCAGGAAGGGCGGCAGGCGGCTGATGCCGGGGTCGATCAGCATGGCGATGCGGCGCTCGGCGATGGCGCCTACCTCGGCAATGGCCAGGGCCAGGCCGTCGGCGGCCAGGGCCACGGGCTCGGCGTGGAAGTTGCCGCCTGAAACAAGGCCCCCACGCCCCTGCGGGGCTGCCCCCCGAGGGGGCTCGCCGCCTTGGGGCGGCCCGGCGTCGGCGTCCATGCAGTCGTCGAAGACGAGAGGGTTGTCGGTCACGGCGTTGGCCTCGCGCACCAGCACCTCGGCGGTGTGGCGGGCTTGGTCCAGGCAGGCGCCCATCACCTGGGGCTGGCAGCGCAGGCAGTAGGGGTCTTGCACGCGCTCGTCGCCTTCTTTGTGACTTTGGCGGATCTCGCTGCCGGCCAGCAGCTCGCGGTACACGGCCGCGGTCTCGATCTGGCCCGGCTGGCCGCGCACGGCGTGGATGCGGGGGTCGAAGGGCCCGTCGCTGCCGCGTGCGGCGTCCAGGGTCATGGCACCGGCGGCCAGCGCCGTGGCGAACAGGGTGTCGAAGCGCAGCAGGGCGTGCAGGGCCAAGGCGGTGCTGGCCTGCGTGCCGTTGATGAGCGCCAGGCCTTCCTTGGCGGCCAGGGTCAGGGGCCTCAGGCCCAGGCGTTGCAGCTCGGCCAGGGCGGGGCGGCGTTGGCCGTCCACCAGGGCCTCGCCCTCGCCCATCAGGGCCAGGGTCATGTGCGACAAGGGGGCCAGGTCGCCACTGGCGCCCACCGAGCCTTGGGCCGGGATGTAGGGGACGAAGCCGGCGTTGAAGGCGTCCAGCAGGGACTGCACCACCTCGCGGCGCACGCCGCTGTAGCCGCGGGCCAGGCTGGCGGCCTTGGTGGCCAGCATCAGGCGCACGACGGGCGGCGACATCGGGGCGCCCACGCCCACGCTGTGGCTGCGGATGAGGTTGAGCTGCAGCGCGGCCAGTTGGTCTTTGGCGATGCGTGTGCTGGCCAGCTTGCCGAAGCCGGTGTTGACACCGTAGACCGGCGCGTCGCCCGCGGCCGCGGCGGCCACGAGGGCGGCGCTGGCGTCCAGGGCGGACCAGTCGGTGAGCGCCAGCGGCTCGGTGCCGTCGGCGATGACGCGCAGTTGCGCGAGGGTGAGGTGTCCGGGTTGGAGCTGCATGGCGTTCACAGGGAAGGGAGGTTGAGGCCTTGCGTGCGGGCGCAGGCCTTGGCGAGGTCGTAGCCGGCGTCGGCATGGCGCATCACGCCCGTGCCGGGGTCGTTCCACAGCACGCGCTTCAGGCGCTCGGCGGCCTCGGGCGTGCCGTCGGCCACGATGACCACGCCGCTGTGCTGGCTGAAGCCCATGCCCACGCCGCCGCCGTGGTGCAGACTCACCCAGGTGGCGCCGCCGGCGGTGTTGAGCATGGCGTTCAGCAGAGGCCAGTCGCTCACGGCGTCGCTGCCGTCTTGCATGGCCTCGGTCTCGCGGTTGGGGCTGGCCACGCTGCCGCAGTCCAGGTGGTCGCGGCCGATGACGATGGGGGCCTTCAGCTCGCCCTTGGCCACCATCTCGTTGAAGGCCAAGCCGGCTAGGTGGCGCTGGCCCAGGCCCAGCCAGCAGATGCGCGCGGGCAGGCCCTGGAAGGCGATGCGTTCGGCGGCCATGTCCAGCCAACGGTGCACGCGGGCTTCGTTGGGGAACAGCTCTTTGATCTTGGCGTCGGTCTTGGCGATGTCTTCCGGGTCGCCCGAGAGCGCCACCCAGCGGAAGGGGCCGCGGCCCTCGCAGAACTGCGGGCGCACGTAGGCGGGCACGAAGCCGGGGAAGTCGAAGGCGTTCTTCACGCCTTGGTCCAGCGCCACCTGGCGGATGTTGTTGCCGTAATCCACCGTGGGCACGCCCATGGCTTGGAAGTCCAGCATGGCCTGCACATGGACGCCGCAGCCTTGCGCGGCGGCGGCCTTGAGCGTGGCGTGCTGGGCCGGGTCGGCCGCGGCGGCGCGCCACTGCTCGACGGTCCAGCCTGCCGGCAGGTAGCCGTTGAGCAGGTCGTGGGCCGAGGTTTGGTCGGTCACGATGTGCGGCTGCGGGGCGCTGCCGGCGCGCACGCGCTTCACCAGCTCGGGCAGCACCTCGGCGGCGTTGCCCAGCAGCGCGATCGAGATGGCCTTGCCTTCGGCGCCGTAGCGGCGCAGGCGTTCGATGGCGTCGTCCAGGTCGCGCGCCTGCTCGTCCACGTAGCGGGTCTTGAGGCGGAAGTCGATGCGGCTTTGCTGGCACTCGATGTTGAGCGAGCTGAAGCCGGCGAAGGTGGCGGCCAGCGGCTGCGCGCCGCCCATGCCGCCCAAGCCGGCGGTCAGCACCCACTTGCCCTGGGCCACGCCGCCGTAGTGCTGGCGCGCCGCCTCGGCGAAGGTTTCGTAGGTGCCCTGCACGATGCCCTGCGTGCCGATGTAGATCCAGCTGCCGGCGGTCATCTGGCCGTACATCATCAGCCCCTGGCGGTCGAGCTCGTTGAAGTGCTCCCAGGTGGCCCAGTGCGGCACCAGGTTGCTGTTGGCCAGCAGCACGCGCGGGGCTCCTGCGTGCGTGGGGAACACGCCCACAGGCTTGCCGCTTTGAACGAGCAGGGTCTCGTCGGCGTTCAGGTCTTTCAGCGTGGCCAGGATGCGGTCGAAGGCCTCCCAGTTGCGCGCGGCCTTGCCGATGCCGCCATAGACCACCAGGTCCTCGGGGCGCTCGGCCACCTCGGGGTCGAGGTTGTTCTGGATCATCCGGTAAGCGGCTTCGGTCAGCCAGTTCTTGCAGGTGAGGGTGCTGCCGCGGGGGGCGCGCACGGTCCGAGGTCCGCTCATGGGAAGGCTCCGGTCAGTAAGCTGGCGGGCATGGTAAGTTGTATAGACAAGTGACGTCAAGCCGGCATACGATGGTGGCCATGCCGAGCCCCACTGCGCCACCCGACCCCGCCTACCTGACCGTGCAGCGCTGGCTGCGCGAGGGCATCACCCAGGGCCGCTGGCGCGTGGGCGATCGCCTGCCCAGCGAGGCCGAGCTGGTGGCCCATTTCGGCCTGAGCCGCATGACCGTGAACCGCGCGCTGACGGAGCTGCACGCGCAAGGCCTGGTGCGGCGGGTCAAGGGCTCGGGCAGCTTCGTGGCGCCGTTGGAGCGCCTGGCCGCCACCCTGCAGGTGCGCGACGTGCACGAGCAAATCGCCGAGCGCGGGCACGTTCACCAGGCCCAGGTGCTGGCGCTGGACCGCCAAACGCCGCCCCCGGCGGTGGCCGCGGCGCTGCAGCTGCGCAAGGGCGGCACGGCCTTCTACAGTCAGCTGCTGCACCTGGACAACGGCGTGCCGCTGCAGGTCGAGTCGCGCTGGGTGCACCCGGCGCGGGCGCCGCAGTACCTGAAGCAGGACTTCGGTCGGGTCACGCCCACCGCCTATCTGCTGGCGGTGGCGCCCCTGGTGGGGGCCGAGGTTCAAATCGAGGCCGCGCTGGCGCAGCCCCATGAGGCCCGGTTGCTGGGCCTGAGTTTGAAACGTGGCGACGCCCAGCCCTGCCTGGTGGTGCAGCGCCTGACCCACAGCCACGAAGGTCCAGTCAGTTGGGTGCGGCTGGTGCACCCGGGCGACCGCTACGTGCTGCAAGGAAAAGTCACAACGTGAGTTCGAGCCCCGACCTGCCCATCACCCTGTGGCGCGACCTGCGCGCCGCCACGCTCGCCGGCGATGCGGCTTGGGGCGCCATCGACAACGCCTGCCTCGTCGTCCAGGGCGACCGCCTGGCCTGGGTGGGCCCGCTGCCCGAACTGCCGCCCGAATGGGCGTCCCGCGTGAACGACGAGGTGCACGTGGACAACGCCTGGGTCACGCCGGGCCTGGTGGACTGCCACACGCACCTGGTGTACGGCGGTACCCGCGCCCACGAGCACGAACTGCGCCTGCAAGGGGTGAGCTACGAGCAGATCGCCCGCGCGGGCGGCGGCATCCGCAGCACCGTGGCGGCCACGCGCTCGCTGGACGAGGAGGCACTGTGCCAAGCTGCCGCGCGGCGCCTGCGCCAGCTCCAGGCCGACGGCGTGACCACGGTTGAGGTGAAGAGTGGCTACGGCCTGAGCCTGGACGACGAGCGCCGCATGCTGCGTGTCGCCCGTCGGCTGGGGAGGGAGGGCATGGACGTGCGCAGCACCTACCTGGCCCTGCACGCGGTGCCGCCGGAGTTCGATGGCCGACCGGGTGACGCTCGCGATGGCTACACCGAAGCCGCCTGCCAGTGGCTCGACACCCTGCACGCCGAAGGCCTGGTGGACGCGGTCGACGCGTTCTGCGAGCGCATCGGCTTCACGCCGGGGCAGGTCACGCGCCTGTTCCAGCACGCCGAAGGCCTGGGCCTGCCCGTGAAGCTGCACGCCGAGCAACTCAGCGACCAAGGCGGCGCCGCGCTGGCCGCCGAGTTCGGCGCGCTGAGCGCCGACCACCTGGAGTGGCTGAGCGAGGCCGGCATCCAGGCCATGGCCCAGGCCGGCACCGTGGCCGTGCTGCTGCCTGGCGCCTACCTCACGCTCAAAGACACCCACCTGCCCCCCGTGGCCGCCCTGCGCGCCGCCGGCGTGCCCATGGCCGTGGCCACCGACCACAACCCCGGCAGCTCGCCCGCGCTGTCGCTCACGCTGATGATGAATTTGGCCTGCACCCTGTTCGGTCTGACGCCCGAAGAGGCGCTGCGCGGCTGCACCCATGTGGCCGCGAAAGCCCTGGGCCTGCACGACCGCGGCCGCCTGCAGGCCGGCCTGCGCGCCGACTTCTCCGTGTGGGACGTGGAGCACCCGCGGGAGCTGAGCTACTGGCTGGGCCACCGCCCGCTGCTGGAGCGCGTGCACGCCGGCCGGGCCGACGGGAGGCTCGCCGCATGAGTGTCTACCGCCTGATCCCGGGCAGCGCCCCGCTGCTCATCAGCCTGCCCCACGTGGGCACGGTCATCCCTGCGGAGGGCCGCAGCGCCTACCGCCCGCGCGCCCTGGCCAGCGAGGACACCGACTGGCACCTCGAGGCCGTGTACGCCCCCATCGCGCAGGCCCTGGGCGCCAGCCTGCTGGTGCCCGAGGCCTCCCGCTACTGGATCGACCTGAACCGCCCGGCCGACAACGCGCCCATGTACCCCGGGGCGAACAACACCGAGCTGTGCCCCACGCGATTCTTCGACGGCACGCCGATCTACCAAGACGGCCGCGCCCCCGACGCGGCCGAGCAGGCCCGCCGTGTGGACAGCCACTGGCGCCCCTACCACCAGGCCCTGGCGGGCGAGTTGGCGCGCCTGAAGGCGCGGCACGGCCACGCGCTGCTGTGGGACGGCCACAGCATCGAGAGCGAGCTGCCCTGGCTGTTCGAGGGCCGCCTGCCCGACCTCAACCTGGGCACCGCGAGCGGCGCCAGCTGCAAGCCGGCCGTGCGCGAGGCCCTGGGTGCCGTGCTGGCCGCGCAAACCCGCTACACGCAGGTGGTGGACGGCCGCTTCAAGGGCGGTCACATCACCCGCCACTACGGTCGCCCGATGGAGGGCGTGCAGGCCATCCAGATGGAAATGGTTCAGGCCATCTACATGCTGGAAGACAAGGCCCACCCCACGCCCCGCCCGCTGCGCCCCGAGCGCGTGGCCGAGCTGCAACCGCTGTTGACCGCGCTGCTGCGCACCTACTTGGAGACTGCCGCCCGATGAGCGCCGCTGACCCCTTGACGGACACGGCCCTGTGGGCCCCCTGGGCCTGGGTGGACGGCCGCTGGCGCCAGCAAGTGCTGCTGCCCATCCAGCCCGATGGGCGTTGGGGCGCCATCGCCAGCGGCGTGGTGCAGCCGCCCGAGGGCACCCGGGTGCTGCACGGCGCGCTGGTGCCCAGCTTGGTGAACGCCCACAGCCATGCGTTTCAGCGCGCCATGGCCGGCCTGACCGAGGTGCGTGAACACGCCGGCGAGGACGATTTTTGGAGCTGGCGCGAGGCCATGTACGGCACGGCCCTGGCGCTCTCGCCCGACAGCCTGCGCCGCGTGGCCACGCAGCTCTACGGCGAGCTGCTGCGCGGGGGCTACACGCAGGTGGTCGAGTTCCACTACCTGCACCATGCGCCCGATGGCCAACCCTACGAGGACGAACTGGCCATGGCCTGGGCCCTGGCCGATGCCGCCGAGGCGGTGGGCATCGGCCTGACCGTGCTGCCCACGCTGTACGCCCACCAAGGCTTCGATCAACCCGGGCTGCGGCCCGAGCAGCGGCGCTTTGCGGCTGGGGCCGATTGGGTGTGGCGCGCCCAGCAGCGCCTGCAGGCCAGCGGCCGGCCGCTGCTGCGCGCCGGGGTGGCCTTGCATTCGCTGCGCGCAGCGCACCCGGAAGACTTGCGGGCCGTGTTGAGCCTGGCCGATCACGCCGAGTGCCCCATCCACATCCACGTGGCCGAGCAACTGCGCGAGGTGGACGATTGCTTGCGCACCCACGGCCAGCGGCCTTTGGAGTGGCTCTGCGCCCATGGCATGCTGGACGCCCGCTGGCAGCTGGTGCATGCCACCCACGCCCTGCCGCACGAGATCGATGCCGTGGCGGCTTGCTGCGCCGGGGTGGTGCTGTGCCCCAGCACCGAAGCCAACCTGGGCGATGGCTTCACCGACGTGCCCGGCTGGCTGGACGCCGGTGTGCCCCTGAGCGTGGGCAGCGACAGCCAGGTCAGCCGGGAATGGCGCGAGGAGTTGCGGTGGCTCGAGTACGGCCAACGCCTGCGCCACCGGCGCCGCAACGTGTGCGCGGCGCCGGGCGTGCAGCCCAGCACGGGCGCGCGATTGCTGGAGGCGATGCGCGCGGGCTCGGGGCCGGCTGCCGGCTACGCCACCTGGGGCTTGCGCAGCGGCGCGCGGGCCGATGCCTTGATGGTGGACTTGGCCACCGCCGACCTCGACAGCGTGCCCATGGCGCACTGGTGGGACGCCCTGGTGTTTGCCAGCGCGGGGCCGCTGTGGTCGGCGGTATGGGTGGCGGGGCGCCAACGGCTTTGAGCGGGTGGCTTTGAGCGGGCCTCAGGCGCTGGCCACCTGGTTGCGGCCACCGGCTTTGGCGCGGTAGAGCGCCTGGTCGGCCCGCTGCATCACCACCGGCCACACCGGCGGCTGCGGGCCCACCGGTTGCAAGGTGAAGCCGATGGACGTTGTCACCGCCAGGCCCTCGGCCAGGTGGTGCCAAGGGTGGCTTTGGACGGTGCGGCGCAAGCGCTCCAGGATGTTCATGGCCTGCCGAGCGCCCTGGCCCGCCAAGGCCAAGACGAATTCCTCGCCCCCCCACCGAGCCAGCAGGTCGGCGCCGCGCAGTTGCTGGCGCAGCAAGTCGGCAAACTCGCGCAGCACGCGGTCGCCCACGGCGTGACCAAAGCGGTCGTTCACTTGCTTGAAGTGGTCGATGTCGAGCAGGGCCAGGGCCAAAGGCTCGGTGTGGGTGCGCTGCAGCAGCCAGGGCAGGGCGTCTTCGGCGTGTCGGCGGTTGGCCAGCCGAGTCAGCCAGTCTTCCAGGGCGGCGCGCTCGGTGCGCAGCAGGCGTTCCTGCAGGCGCTGTTGCTCCATCTCCAGCCACTGGGCGCGCTGCCGTGCGGCCTGGGCATCGGCTTGCGCGTGCGCGGCGCGGGTCATGGCCGATTGAATCTCTTGGCGGATGAGCAACACCTGCGTTTGCAGGGCTTGCCCTTGGCGCATGGCGCGACGCTCGGCATCGAGCAAACGTTCCAGGTGGTGCAAGGCGGCGTCGGAGCGACCCCGCTGTTTGCAGGCTTGGTAGAGCAGTTGCAGGGTGCGTCGCTCCAGCCGCCGCGCCTTGCCGGGGTGGTTGTCGTGCAGCAGGTCTTCGGCCAGCGACAAGGCCTCGTCCGTTTGCCCCCGCGCGGCGGCCAGTTGGGCGTTTTGAAGCCGCGCTTCCAGCGCGATGGTGGCGAAGCCCCCGCGCTCGGCCATCTCCATCTCGGCCAGGAGCAGGGGCTCGGCGCGGGCGCAATCGCCGCTTTGCAGCAGCGCGTCGACGAGGTTGCTCAGGGCCAGGGCTTGCCAATACGGTTGGTTCTCGCGCTGCGCCAGGGACACCGCGTCCTGGGCCAAGGTTTGCGCCATGGCCTGCACCATGGGCAGGCGGTCGAAGTCGCCCTCGCGGGTGAGCTGCTCGCCCTCTTCCACCGTGAAATAGGCCTGGTTGTTCAGGCAACTGAACTCGAGTTCGACCAGGCCTTGCGCCTGGGCGATTTCCCGGGCTTGCTGGGTGGTTTCACGGGCTTGCACCGGGTCGCCCAGGGCGAGGTAGGCGGTGCCCACGCGAGCCAGCGCCCAGCCTTCGCGCGGGAGGTCGGACAAGCTGCGAGCCAACTCCAGCGCGCCCAGGGCTTGCTCCATGGCCTCGCGGCCGATCTCCATGTGGGCGTACACCGCCGCCATCGCGGCGCGCACATCGCACAGCCGAGGCAGGTCGTCCATCAGCTCGGCCAAGTGGAGCGCTTCGGTGCCCGTCCGCATGGCTTCGGGCAGGCGACCCAAGCGCGGCAGGCTGCGCGTCAGGGCCAGCAGGGCTTCGATGCGGTCTTGTTCGTCCGTCAGGCTGGGCAGTTGCGCCTGCAGCGCGTCCACCGCCTGCCGGTGCTCGCCGCGCGATTGGTGGGCCAGCGCCCGCGCCAAGGCGCTCAAAGCGAGGCCTCCACCGGCGCCAGGAAGCGGCGCAGGTCCTCGATCATTTGTTGGCGGGACGGTGCATGCAGGTACATCATGTGTCCAGCCTCGAAATAGCGCACCTGAAGCCGCTCGCGCACGCCAGGTCTCAGGCCCAAGTGCGCCAAGCTGTGGTCGCCCGCGGCGTGGGGCGTGGCCAGGTCGTAGTAGCCGCTGGCCACGTACACGCGCAGGTGGGGGTCGCGGTGCAGGGCGTCGCGCAGCAGCGGGCCGGTGGACAGGTACTTGTTCTCGTGGTCGTTGAAACGCCAGGTCTTGTAAAGCGGCGCCAGCAGGTGGTAGGGCGCCTCCCCCGACCAGCCGAACTGCTGCGCCAGCACCTGTTGGATGCCGGCCTTGAAGGCGCCCGCCATCGCGGTGTAGCTGGCGTCGTCCTCGGTGGTTTCGCCGGCATCGTCGGCGTCCCAGCCCACGAAGCGGCTGTCGAGCCGGGCGGTGGTCAGGCCCTGATCGCGCAGCAGCGCCTTGAAGAAGCGCTCGTCCTTGATGCGCAGGCGGCTGCGCTTCACGTCGTCCACGCCCAAGCCCGTGTAGGCGGCCACTTGCTGAGCGATGCCGTCAAACTGACCCGCCGGCAGCCGATCGCCCTGCAGCAAGGCGCTGGCGTACGTCCCCAAGGCAAAGGCCTCCACCTCGTCCAACAGCGTGCGCAGCGGCAGGGCCTGCAAGGCGGGGCTCAAACGCTGGTGGAACCAGGCCGTGGCCGCGTAGGTGGGCAAGTACAGCGTGTAGGGCAGGTCGTTGACCGGGTCGAAGCTGAAGAGTTGGAAGTCCAGCGCCAGCGAGATGAGCACCACGCCGTTGAGGAAGATCTGGTGCTGCTCCTGCAGTTGCCGGGCCAGCGCGGCGCCGCGCGTGCTGCCGTAGCTTTCGCCCATCAAGTACTTGGGGCTGCCCCAGCGGTCCTCGCGCGTCAAGTAGGCGCGGATGAACTCGGCCAGCGAATCCAGGTCGCGCTGGTAGCTGTGGAACTCCGTGGTCTTTTGCCCCTCGTGCATGGTGGACAAGCCCGTGCCGATGGGGTCGATGAAGACCAGATCGGCCTCGGCCAGCAAGCAAGCGTCATTGGCTTCAAGCCCGTAGGGCGGGCCGCCGGTGCGGCCGAAGTCGTCCACGGCCACGCGCTGCGGGCCCGCCAGGCCCAAGTGCAGCCACACGCTGCTGGAGCCCGGACCGCCATTGACCACGAACAGCAAGGGACGTGGGGCGCCGTCCACGTCCAGCCGCGTGTAGCTCATGGCGAACAGCTTGGCGCGCACTTGCTCGCCCTCGTGCTCGCCATCCTTGCCTTGCTTGGGCTCGCGGATCTCGTGCCAGCCGGCGCGGGCGCGGTAGCGCAGCGGCTGACCGTTCAGGGTGATGCTGTGTTCCCGTTCAAACACCGGCATGGAGCGAGCCGACGTGGATTCGGGGGTTGAGTCTTTAGCATCCATCCATGCCACCTTTCCCTTGCTTCGGGGTTGATTTCAGCAGCTCGCCCAGCCGGCGAAAACCCATTTGGCTGGCCGAAGGCGAAGTCACATTCTCCGGTGTGCGCTTGCACGCGTTGAAACCCTTGCACGACTGGCCGGTGTTCGAGGCCTGGCTGGCGCGTACTGCGCCGGCCGTGGCTGGCTTCGACTTGCCGCTGGGCTTGCCGCGCGCGTTCGTGGATGCCCAAGGTTGGGGGCCCACGCTGCCCGATGTGGCCACCGCCCTGCGCCATCGCAGCCGCCGCGAGTGGCAGGCCCTGATCGACGCTTGGGGCAACGCCCGACCCGTGGGGCAGCGCCTGATCCATCGCCGCTGCGACACCGCCTTGCCCGGTGGTGCCCGGTCCACCAGCCCCTTGCAAACCCGCTACGTGCCGGTGGGTTACATGTTGTACGAGGGCCTGCCGCGTTTGCTGGCTGCGGGCTGGACCTTGGTGGGCCAGCACCAGGCCGACCCCAGACGGTTGGCGGTGGAGGCTTACCCCGGTTGGCTGGCGCTGCAAGCGCTGGGCCGGCGCTCCTACAAGAACACCGACGACGCCGAGCGCCGCAGCGCCCGCGCCGACTTGCTGGCCGCCCTGCGCCACGACGGCGCGGGCCTGGGGCTGGCGATGGACTGGCCCGACGACCTGCACGCGCTGATGCTGGACGACCCCAGCGGCGACCCGCTGGATGCGGCGCTGTGCCTGCTGCAAGCGGCCTGGGCGGCCCAGCAGCCGGCTTGGGGGCTGCCCCCAGACTTGGACCCGCTGGAGGGTTGGATCGTTGGGGCGAGGTGATGGGCAGCATGGGTTGCCGTCCGGAGGTTGCTGCGCCGGCTTCTGATCGCCCGCGCCCCGCAGATGCACTTGGACGCTCCAACTGCCGAGTGAGCCTGGCCGGCAAGCTTGACAGATCTCCTGTCGCGCCTTTGGCAGCGGTGCGCGGCAGGCTGCCATCTGCTTGGCATTTTCAACTGGGCGGCATCAAGCATCAGGTGTCAAGCGACAGCTCCCTGGGACCTGGCCATGGACCAGGACAGACGCATCAGGCGAAGCGGAACGGCAACTCCCGCTGCCGCTGTCCGGTCAGCCGCGCCACCGCGTTGGCCAGCGCCGGGGCCAATGGGGGCAGGCCCGGCTCGCCCATCCCGGTGGGCGGGTCGTCGGAGGGGACGATGTGCACCGCCACCCGCTTGGGTGCGTCGCCGATGCGCGGCATGGCCATGTCGTAGAAGTTGCGCTGCTGCACCACGCCGTCTTTGAGGGTGATGCGGTGCGTGGGCATCGTGGTGCCCAGCGCCATGATGACGGCGCCCTGCACCTGCGCCTCGACCGATCGCGGGTTCACGCAGCGGTTGCAGTGCACGCCGGCGTGCACCTCGTCCAGCACCGGGCGGCGGTCCTGGCCCTTGCCTTGCAGGCGGGCCAGCACGACGTAGGCGACCACGGATTCGAAGCTTTCGTGCACGGCCACGCCCCAGGCTTGGCCGGGTTTCAGGCGGCGTTTGCCGTAGCCGGATCGGTCCACCGCCAACTGCAGTGCGGCGCGATGGCGTTGGGCCTTGGGGCCCATCAGCTTCATCCGGTAGGCCACCGGGTCTTGGCGCGTGGCCTGGGCGATCTCATCCACCAGCGTTTCCATCACGTAGGCCGTGTGCGTGGCGCCCACCGAGCGCCACCACAGCACGGGCACGTTCACATCCGGGTGGTGCACGCTGAGCGCCATCGGCAGCTCATAGGGCTCGCGCATGCCCTCGGTGGCGGTGCCATCCACGCCATCGCGCAGCATGAAGCCCTCGAACGGAGTGCCCTTGGCAATGCTTTGGCTGACGATGCGGTGGTCCCAGGCCAGCACGCGCCCGTCTGGCCCGAAGCCGATTTCGGCCCGGTGCACCGTGAGCGGGCGGTAGTACCCGGCGGCGATGTCGTCCTCGCGGCTCCACACCACCTTCACCGGGGCGCGTTGCCCGGCCTGCGCCAAGGCCTTGGCCACTTGCACGGCCTCGATCACGTACTCGCTGCTCGGCACGGCCCGCCGACCGAAGCCGCCACCCGCCATCTGAACGTGGATTTGGACCTGCCCGGGTGGGAGCCCCGTGACCGCCGCCACCGCCGCGGCGTCGACGCCGGGCATTTGCGACGCGTAGTGCAAATCGCAGCCGTCCGGGCGCAGGTCCACCGTGACCGCCAGGGGCTCCATCTGGGCGTGGTTCAGGTAGGGGAACACGAACTCGGCCACCAGCTTGCGCGGTGCCGTGGCCAAGGGTGTCAGGTCGGCCTGCAAGGCCTTGACGGGCGTGCCGGCGCGCCGCGCCCGTTGCCGGTAGTCGGCGGTCAGGCGCTCGGTGTCCACCGCGTCCACCCCGCTCAGGTCCCAGTCCACCTTCAGGGCCGAGCGGCCTTGCTGCGCCGGCCAGTAGCCGGTGCCCACCACGGCCACGCCCTGCCCGCCGCGATCCAACGGCACGGGCAGCACGGCGCGCACGCCCGGCACCTTCAGCGCCGCGCTGGCGTCGTGCCCGCGCACGCGCCCCCGGAACACCGGGGGGCGTTGCACCACGGCCGTCAACAGGCCAGGCAGCTGCACGTCCATGCCATACCCCTGCGCTCCGGTGGCCTTCGCCTTGGACACCGTCAAGCCGGTGGGCTGGCCGATGAGCCGGAAGTCCTTCGGGTCCTTCAATGGCACCTTCGCGGGCACCGGGCGCGCCATGGCCGCATCGAACAGTTCGCCGTAGCCGGCGGCTTGGCCGTTCGGCCCCAGCACGCGACCCGGCTCGGTGCGCAACTGCGCCATCGGCACGCCCCAGGCCGTGGCCGCTGCATCCAGCAGCATGGCCCGCGTGCGCGCGCCCAACTCGCGGTACTGCTGGTAGCTGTTCTTCACCGAGTTGGAACCGCCCGTCAGGTGCATGCCCATGCGCGGGTCCACATAGGCCGGTTTTTGGTCGCCGAAGGCGGTTCGCACGCGCGACCAATCGGCGTCCAGTTCTTCCGCGCAGATCTGCGCCAGGGCGGTTTCGATGCCCTGGCCCATGTCCATGCGGTTGCACAAGACGGTGGTGGTGCCGTCTTTGGCGATGCTCACGAAGGCCAGCGGCTGTTCGGTGGGGCTGCTGCCGGGCGCCGCGGCGCTGCCTTGGGCCCAGGCTGCGGGCACCAAGGCCAAGCCCAGGGCGCCACCCACGGTGGCGGAGACGAAGTGGCGTCGGTTCAGGCCAGCAGCCTGGGCGAGTTCGGGGTGGCGCTGGGCCAGTCGGTCGATCAGCATGGCGTGCTCCTCACAGGCTGGCCGCGGCGGCGTGGATGGCGGCGCGGATGCGCACGTAGGTGCCACAGCGGCACAGCTGGCCCGCCATGGCCGCGTCGATCTGCGCGTCGGTCGGCCGCGGGGTGCTTTGCAACAGGGCTGTGGCCGCCATCACCTGGCCGCTTTGGCAGTAGCCGCATTGCGCCACGTCGTGCGCCACCCAAGCCGCCTGCACGGCAGCGCCGACACGGTCGGCCCCGATGCCCTCGATGGTCCGAACCGGGGCGTCGCCCACGGCGGACAGCGGCGTCACGCAACTGCGGGTGGGTTGCCCGTTGACGTGCACCGTGCAGGCGCCGCACTGGGCCGCGCCACAGCCAAACTTGGTGCCGGTGAGTTGCAGGTGGTCGCGCAGCACCCACAGCAAGGGGGTGCTGGGGTCGGCGTCCACGGCCACGGGGCGGCCGTTGAGGGACAGGCTGGACATGGAGTGGCTCCGGGCGTCGGTGAAGTTGTGGGTTCTACGCCGGTTTGGCGCACTTGGCACCCCCGGGTGAGTCCCTAAAATCGCGGCCCCGCGCCCCTGGCGCCGCTGTCCTTCAAGGAACCCGCCATGGTCACCCGGCGCCGCGCCCCGCCTTCCGATGCCTCATCTGCCGACGCTGGAGCCGCAAGCCCCGGGGTGCGCATCCTCAAGAAGTACCCCAACCGCCGTCTCTACGACACGCGCACCAGCACCTACGTCACGTTGTCCGATGTCAAGGCCATGGTCCTGGCCGGCGAGTCGTTCGAGGTGCACGACACCAAGACCGGCGAAGACCTCACCCGCGCCATCCTGCTGCAGATCATCTTGGAAGAAGAAACCGCCGGCGTGCCGCTGTTCTCCACCAACATGCTGGAGCAAATCATTCGCTTTTACGGCCAGGCCATGCAGGGCGTGCTGAAGGACTACCTGGCGCAAAACCTGCAAACCTTCACCGAAATGCAAGCCCGCTTTGCCGAGCAAACGCCCGGCATGGCCTTCTCGCCCGAGTTGTGGCAGCAGTTCATGCAGGGCCAGGCGCCCGCCATGCAAGGCCTGATGGGCTCGTACCTGGAGCAGAGCAAGAGCCTGTTCGTCAAGATGCAAGAACAGATGGCCAGTGGCGCCCTGTTCCCCGGCATGCCGGGTTTTGGAAAGACCAAGTGATGAGCGAGACCGCCACTGCCACGACCCCCACCCCGAAGGTGGGCTTCGTGTCCCTGGGCTGCCCCAAGGCCCTGACGGACAGCGAATTGATCCTGACGCAACTCAGCGCCGAGGGCTATGCCACCAGCAAGACCTTTGCCGGGGCGGACCTGGTGATCGTCAACACCTGCGGGTTCATCGACGACGCGGTGAAGGAAAGCCTGGACACCATCGGCGAGGCCCTGGCCGAGAACGGCAAGGTCATCGTGACCGGCTGCCTGGGGGCCAAGGCGGGGGAGGGCGGGGGCAACCTCGTCAAGCAGATGCACCCCAGCGTGCTGGCCGTGACCGGCCCCCACGCGACGCAAGAGGTGATGGACGCGGTGCACGCGCACCTGCCCAAGCCGCACGACCCCTTCATCGACCTGGTGCCGGTCGCGGGCATCAAGCTCACGCCCAAGCACTACGCCTACCTGAAGATCAGCGAGGGCTGCAACCACCGTTGCTCTTTCTGCATCATCCCCAGCATGCGCGGCGACTTGGTGTCGCGGCCCATCGGCGACGTGCTGAAGGAAGCCCGCGCGCTGTTCGAAGGCGGCGTCAAAGAACTGCTCGTCATCAGCCAAGACACCAGCGCCTATGGCGTGGACGTCAAGTACCGCACGGGCTTCTTCGACGGCAAGCCGGTCAAGACCCGCATGTTCGACCTGGTGCAGCAACTGGGCGAACTGGCCAAGCCCTTTGGCGCCTGGGTGCGCCTGCACTACGTCTACCCCTACCCGCACGTCGACGAGTTGTTGCCCCTGATGGCCGAAGGCCTGGTGCTGCCCTACCTGGACGTGCCGCTGCAGCACGCCCACCCCGACGTGCTTAAGCGCATGAAGCGCCCCGCCAGCGGCGAACGCAACCTCGAGCGCTTGCAGGCTTGGCGCGCGGTGTGCCCGGACATCGTCGTGCGCTCCACCTTCATCGCCGGCTTTCCCGGCGAGACCGAGGCCGAGTTCGAGTACCTGCTCGACTTCCTGCGCGAGGCCGAGATCGACCGCGCCGGCTGCTTCGCCTACTCGCCCGTGGAGGGGGCCAGCGCCAACGCACTGCCGGGCGCGCTGCCCGATGAAGTGCGCGAAGAGCGCCGCGCCCGCTTCATGGCCGTGGCCGAAGAGGTGTCGGCCCGTAAGCTGGCCCGCCGCGTCGGCCAAACCCTGCAGGTGCTGGTGGACAGCGCCCCGGCCCTGGGCCGCAAAGGCGGCGTGGGCCGCAGCTATGCCGACGCGCCCGAGATCGACGGCACCGTGCGCCTGCTGCCGCCGGAGAAGGCCAGCGTCACCTTGAAGGTGGGCGAGTTCAAACGCGCCAGGGTCGTGGCGGCCGAAGGCCACGACCTCATCGCCCAACCGCTGTGAGCGCGGCGGCCGTGATGGAGACCCGGTGAAAGACAAAAGCACCCAGCTCATCCACCACGGCTACCAAGCCCCGGCTGGATTCGCCGCCCCCGCACCCGCGGTGCACAAGGCCTCGACGGTCTTCTTCAGCAACTGCCGCGAGCTGCGCGAGCGCGACTGGCTCGACAAGCAGGCCTACACCTACGGCCTGCACGGCACGCCCACCAGCTTCGAGCTGGAGGCGCGCATCGCCGCGCTGGAGGGCGCGAATCACGCCTTGCTGCTGCCCAGCGGCTTGGCCGCCATCGCCTTGGTCAACCAGGCCTTGCTGCGCCAGGGCGACCGGGTGCTGCTGCCCGACAACGTGTACGGCCCAAGCCGCGCGATGGCGCGGCACGAGTTGCAGGCCTGGGGCATCGGGTATGCGTTCTACGACCCCATGGCGCCCGAGCAACTGGCGCTCACGCCGGACGTGACCCTGGTGTGGTTGGAGGCGGCGGGTTCCGTCACGCTCGAGTTCCCCGACCTACCGGCGCTCATCCAGCGCATCCGCGCGCAAGCCCCGCAGGCCCTCATCGCCCTGGACAACACCTGGGGTGCGGGGCTGGCGTTTGACGCCTTCGCGCTCGGCGTGGACGTCACCATCCATGCCCTGACCAAGTACCCCAGCGGGGGCGGTGATGTGCTGATGGGCTCGGTGGCCTGCCGCGACGCGAAGCTGTACGAGCGCCTGGCCCTGTGCCACAGCCGCTTGGGGCTTGGCGTGGGCATGAACGACTGCGAGTTGGTGCTGCGCAACCTGCCCAGCTTGCCCCTGCGCTACGCCGCGCAGGACCAGGCGGCCCGCCGCATCGCGCAATGGGCGCAAGCCCAGCCTTGGGCCGTCGAGGTGTTGCACCCGGCACTGCCCACATCGCCCAGCCACAAGGCGTGGTCGGCGCTGTGCACCCAGGCCGCGGGCCTGGTGGGCATTCGGCTGCCCGAGGACACGACCCGCGAGACGGTGGAAGCGTGGGTGGATGGCCTGCGCCTGTTTCGCATCGGCTGGAGCTGGGGCGGCCCCATCAGCTTGGCGGTGCCCTACCACCTGGACGCCCTGCGCAGCCTGCCCAGCAGCCCCAAGGGTTGGATGGTGCGCTTGGCGATCGGCCTGGAATCGGCCGACGACCTGATCGACGACCTGACCCGCTCGGCGGCCTCAGTCTTTGCCGGCCGATGAGACCTTGTGTCGCATCAGCTGTCCCTTCTCTCTCTCCCAATCCCGCTTCTTCTCGGCTTCGCGCTTGTCGTGCAGGGCCTTGCCCTTGCCCAGCGCGAACTGGCACTTCACGCGGCCGCCCTTGTAGTGCAGGTTGAGCGGCACCAAGGTGTAGCCCTTTTGCTCGGTCTTGCCGATCAGGCGACGGATTTCCTGCTTGGCCAGCAGCAGCTTCTTGGTGCGCTGTGCCTCCGGTCGCACGTGGGTGCTGGCGGCGCGCAACGGGTTGATCTGACAGCCGATCAAGAACAACTCGCCATCCTTCACCACCACGTAGGCGCCGGTCAGTTGAACCTGTCCGGCACGGATGGCCTTGACCTCCCAACCCTCCAGCACCATGCCCGCCTCGTACTCTTCCTCGAGGTGGTATTCAAAGCGGGCGCGGCGGTTCTCAACGATGCTCATGGCGAACAAAAAAACGCCCCGGGGGCGTTCCTAGAATGAGCACCATTCTATGAAGCCCGTCACCAAGTCCGTTCTGCTCTGGTACAGCGCGCAAGAGATGTACGAGCTGGTCACCGGCGTGGAGTCCTACCCGCAGTTCCTACCCTGGTGCGAAGGGGCGCAGGTGCTGGAGCGGCGCGACGATGGCCTCACTGCCCGCCTCGACCTCGCCTTCGCCGGCGTTCGCACCCACTTCACCACCCGCAACCTGCACGAGCCTGGGCGGCGCGTTCAGGTGCAACTGGTGGATGGGCCGTTTTCTCACCTCGACGGGGATTGGCACTTCAAGCCTTTGATGCGGCCGGGCTCCGACCAGAGCAATGCCTGCAAGGTGCTGTTCGAGATGCGCTATGCCTTCTCGAGCAGCGCGCTGGAGGCCGTGCTGAGCCCCGTGTTCGACAAGGTGGCCCAAACCTTCGTCGATCGCTTCGTCGAGAGAGCCGAGGCTGTTTATGGCCCCCGCTGAGCTCACGGTGACCTTGGTGCGGTCGCCGTCTGCGGCCCAAACCGAACGCCAAACGCTGCGCCTGCGCGCGCCCGCCACCGTGGCCGACGCGCTGCGGTGCGCGGGCTGGGTCCCGGTTGATGGTGAGATGCTGGGCGTGTGGGGGCGCAAGGTGAGCGAAGCCGAGCCCTTGCAGGACGGCGACCGGGTCGAGCTCTACCGACCGCTCACCGTGGACCCGATGCAGGCCCGACACCGCCGCCACGCGCTGCAAGGTGGGCGGCGCATCGTGTCGCGCCACCGCCCGGGCTGACCGGCGGTCAGCGGCAGTCGCTGGCGACGACGGCTCTCGCGCGGTTCAGCTCGGCCGCGCGCTGTTGGTCGTCCAAGAACTCGCGCTCGCCCTTTTCGTTGGAGCGAACCAAGCGGGTACCTGCTTCCAGGTCGCGCACTTGGGCCTGTGAGACGCGGCAGTTTTCGGCGCGGATCTTGGCGTTGCTGGCTTCCACGGCCTTGCGCTGAGCTTCCTCTTGCTTCAGGCGTTTGGTTTCGGCCTCATGGAACTTGCGTTCTTCGGGCGACGAGGCCCGTGTGGCTGGCGCTGTCGGCGCCGACGCCGGGGGCGGTGCGTCGTTGGACACGATGCGCATGGGCAGCTTGGCGCCCGGCGGGCGCTTCAAGATGTCCTTATCGGGCACGCTGGGTGGCGGGGCGCGGTCGCTGAATTGGATGTTGCCCTGGGCGTCTCTCCACTGCCAAGTGGCGGAGGCCGCCGATGCCGACAGGGACAAGCCCAGCAGGCAGGCGCTCGTGAACACGGTGAGAGCGTGAATGCGCATGGTGTGAACCGATGGGCTGCAACAGGAGTGCCGAGTGTAGGAGGGAAGGCCTCGGCCTGGGGTTTGCCATAATCTCGCTTTGCGTCTGGAGCTTTCCCCATGCGCCTACTCGGCAAAGCGTTGACCTTCGACGATGTGTTGTTGGTCCCTGCGTTCTCCACGGTGTTGCCCCGCGACACCGATCTGTCCACCCAACTGACGCGGAACATCCGCATCAACCTGCCGCTGGTGTCGGCAGCGATGGACACCGTCACCGAAGCCCGCTTGGCCATCGCCATCGCTCAAGAGGGCGGCATCGGCATCGTGCACAAGAACCTGCCGGCCGCGGCGCAAGCCGCCGAGGTGGCGCGCGTGAAGCGCTACGAAAGCGGCGTGCTGCGCGACCCCATCACCATCGGCCCGGACCTCAAGGTCCGCGAGGTGCTGGAGCTCAGCCGACAGCACGGGGTCTCGGGTTTCCCGGTGCTGGAAGGCAAGAAGGTGGTGGGCATCGTCACGGGGCGCGACCTGCGCTTCGAGACGCGCATGGACTTGCCGGTGCGCGAGATCATGACCCCGGCCGAGCGCCTGATCACCATCCGCGAGGGCGGCACCCTCGACGAGGCCAAGGCCCTGCTGCAAAAGCACCGTCTGGAGCGCGTGGTCGTCATCAACGACGCCTTCGAACTCAAGGGCTTGGTCACCGTCAAAGACATCACCAAGCAAACCAGCTTCCCCAACGCCGCCCGCGACGCCCAGGGCAAGTTGCGCGTGGGCGCCGCGGTGGGTTTTGGGGACGACACCGAAGAGCGCGTGGAGCGCTTGGTCAAGGCCGGCGTGGACGTGCTGATCGTCGACACCGCGCACGGCCACAGCGCCGGCGTGGTGGACAAGGTGCGTTGGGTCAAGCAGGCCTACCCCCACATCGACGTCATCGGCGGCAACATCGCCACCGGTGCGGCGGCCAAGGCCCTGGCCGACGCGGGCGCCGACGGCGTGAAGGTCGGCATCGGCCCGGGCTCGATCTGCACCACCCGCATCGTGGCTGGCGTGGGCGTGCCGCAGATCACCGCCATCGACAACGTCGCCAGCGCCCTGCGTGGCTCGGGCGTGCCCGTCATCGCCGACGGTGGCGTGCGTTTTTCGGGCGATTTGGCCAAGGCCATCGCCGCCGGCGCCGACGCCGTGATGATGGGCGGCGCCTTCGCCGGCACCGAAGAGGCGCCGGGCGACCTCATCCTGTACCAAGGCCGCAGCTACAAGAGCTACCGCGGCATGGGCAGCTTGGGCGCCATGGCCAAGGGCAGCGCCGACCGCTACTTCCAAGAGGGCGGCAACAACCCCAACACCAGCAAGCTCGTTCCCGAGGGCATCGAAGGGCAGGTGCCCTACAAGGGCTCGGTGGTGCAGGTGCTCTTCCAGATGGCCGGCGGCCTGCGTGCCTCCATGCACTACTGCGGCTGCGCCAGCATCCGCCAAATGCAGGAGCAGGCGGAATTCGTCGAGATCACCTCGGCCGGCATGCGCGAAAGCCATGTCCACGACGTGCAGATCACCAAAGAAGCGCCCAACTACCGGGCCGAGTAACCACCCAAAGGGACAGGAAGGCGGGGCGAAGGCCCCGCTTGCTGTTTGAGCGATGCGCGACGCCAAAGCCTCGATGGGGTTCATCTTCGCCACGGTGCTGATCGACATGGTCAGCATCGGGCTCATCATCCCAGTGCTGCCCGTCATCGCCGGCAGCTTCAGCCACACCCAGGCCGACCACGCGCTGGCCTACCTGTTGGTGGCTGGCGCCTTTGGTGTGGCCAACTTTTTCGGCGCGCCGGTGCTGGGCGCCTTGTCGGACCAGTACGGCCGCCGGCCCGTCCTGTTGCTGGGTTTCTGCGGCCTGGCGCTGTCGTTTTTCGTGACGGCGGCGGCCACGGCCTTGTGGGTGCTGGTGGCCATTCGCTTGGTCAGCGGCGCCATGCAAGCCAACATCTCGGTGGCCAACGCCTACGTGGCCGACATCACGCCGCCGCAGGAGCGTGCCAAGCGCTTCGGCCAGTTGGGCGCGGCGTTCGGCCTGGGTTTCATCCTCGGGCCTGCCACGGGCGGTCTGTTGGGCAGCATCGACGTGCATTTGCCCTTCATCGTCGCCGGCTGCTTGGCCTTGGTGAACCTGGCCTATGGCTACTTCGTGTTGCCGGAGTCCCTGCCCAGCGATCGCCGTCGCGCGGTGGACTGGCGCAGCGCCAACCCCATCAGCAGCCTCCACAAGCTGGCGCACCTGAAGGGTGTGGGCGTGCTGGTGGTGGTCATCGGTTTGTCCGCCCTGTCGCAATTCATCTTGCACAGCAGCTGGGTGCTGTTCACCACCTTCAAGTTCGGCTGGGGCCCGCAGGAGAACGGGTGGTCGCTGTTCGCTGTGGGCTTGACCTCCGTCGTCGTGCAGGGCTTTTTGCTGTCCCGCATGCTCAGCCACTTCAGCCCGCCGCGGCTGGTCGTGCTGGCTTTGGGGTCCAGCAGCGTGGCCTATTTGGGCTGGGCCATGGC
Source organism: Inhella sp. (assembly GCF_027532025.1). Lineage (GTDB taxonomy): Bacteria > Pseudomonadota > Gammaproteobacteria > Burkholderiales > Burkholderiaceae_C > Inhella. The sequence goes on from NZ_JAPZSY010000126.1 coordinate 25,073, forward strand.
GCCGCAGCCCTGGATGATGTTCGTCATCATCGGGCTCAATGTGTTCGGCTATGCCGCTTCAGCAGCCATCCAGAGCATCGTGTCCAACAGCGTGGACGCCACGCGCCAGGGTGCCACGATGGGGGCCGTGGCTTCGCTCAACAGCCTCATGGCCGTGTTGGGCCCGGTCATCGGACCTGGCCTGCTCACCCTGGTGGCCGAGCTGCCCCGCGACGATTGGCGCCTTGGCGCTCCGTTTTTGTTTTGCGCGGCGCTGCAAGCGCTGGCGCTTGTGTTTGCCCTGCGTTTCCAGCGCACCCATCCCGTCCAACCGGTGAATGCCCATGCATGACAAGGTCTTGATCCTCGACTTCGGCTCCCAAGTCACCCAGCTCATCGCGCGCCGCGTGCGCGAGTCGCAGGTGTATTGCGAGATTCACCCCAACGACGTCAGCGACGATTTCATCCGCGCCTTCAACCCTCGGGCCATCGTCCTCAGCGGCAGCCATGCCAGCACCTACGAAGACCACGAGCTGCGCGCACCAGCCCAGGTGTGGGCACAGGGTGTGCCGGTGCTCGGCATCTGCTACGGGATGCAAACCATGGCCGTGCAGTTGGGCGGCACGGTGAGCTGGAGCGACACCCGCGAGTTTGGCTATGCCGAGGTGCGTGCCCATGGACACACGCAACTGCTCAGCGGCATCGAGGACTTCGCCACGCCCGAGGGCCACGGCATGCTCAAGGTCTGGATGAGTCACGGCGACAAAGTCACCGCACTGCCTCCAGGTTTCAAGCTCATGGCCAGCACGCCCAGTTGCCCCATCGCCGGCATGGCCGACGAGGCGCGTCGCTTCTATGCGCTGCAGTTTCACCCGGAGGTGACGCACACCGTGCAAGGCGCGGCCATGCTGCGTCGCTTCGTGCGCGACATCGCCGGCTGCAAGGGCGACTGGCAAATGGGCTCCTACATCGACGAGGCCGTGGCCAAGATCCGCGAGCAGGTGGGCGACGAGGAAGTCATCCTCGGCCTGTCGGGCGGCGTGGACTCCAGCGTGGCCGCTGCGCTCATTCACCGCGCCATCGGCGACCAACTCACCTGCGTGTTCGTCGACCACGGATTGCTGCGCCTGAACGAAGGCGACATGGTGATGGACATGTTCGCGGGCAAGCTCCACGCCAAGGTCATCCGGGTCGATGCGAGCGAGCTGTTCCTGGGCCAATTGGCCGGCGTGACCGATCCCGAGAAGAAGCGCAAGATCATCGGCGGCCTCTTCGTCGACGTCTTCAAGGCCGAAGCCGCCAAGCTCAAGGCCAGCGGCCAAGGCCACCGGGGTGCCACCTTCTTGGCCCAGGGCACCATCTACCCCGACGTGGTCGAAAGCGGCGGCACCAAGACCAAGAAGGCCACCACCATCAAGAGCCACCACAACGTGGGTGGCCTGCCCGAGCAGCTGGGCCTGAAGCTGCTCGAGCCGCTGCGCGAGCTGTTCAAAGACGAGGTGCGCGAACTGGGCGTGGCCCTGGGCTTGCCGCACGACATGGTCTACCGCCACCCCTTCCCGGGGCCGGGTCTGGGCGTGCGCATCTTGGGCGAGGTCAAGAAAGAGTACGCCGACCTGCTGCGCCGCGCCGACGCGATCTTCATCGAAGAACTGCGCGCCACCAAAGACGCCGCCACGGGCAAGAGCTGGTACGACCTGACCAGCCAAGCCTTCACCGTGTTCCTGCCGGTGAAGAGCGTGGGCGTGATGGGCGACGGCCGCACCTACGACTACGTCGTGGCCCTGCGTGCCGTGCAAACCAGCGACTTCATGACCGCCGACTGGGCCGAGTTGCCCTACGCCTTGCTCAAGCGCGTCAGCGGCCGCATCATCAACGAGGTGCGCGGCATCAACCGTGTCACCTACGACGTGAGCAGCAAGCCCCCCGCCACCATCGAATGGGAGTGACCCATGCGCGCCGCTTTCGGTTTGTTGAGCTTGGTCGTGGTGCTGGGCATCGTCCTGACCCTGGCCAAAAAGCAGTCCACGGCCCAACTCGCACCGCCGTCGGTCTCCGCCTCTGGCGTTGACGGCGGCACCCGCACGACCCGGCCTGAGGCCGTGGGGCAGCAGGTGCAAGACGCGGTCAATGCGGCGGCACAGCGCGCCAGCGACGCGCAACCGTGAGCCTCGACCCCGATCAGGTCCTTCGAGACCAGGGCTTCATGCGCCTGGCGCTGGACCAGGCGCACAACGCCTGGCTGGCTGGGGAGGTGCCGGTGGGCGCCGTCATCGTGCGCCATGGGCAGGTGCTGGCCACCGGCTACAACCGCCCCATCACCACGCACGACCCCACGGCGCACGCCGAGATCGTGGCCCTGCGCCACGCCGCTACGCTGGCGGGCAACTACCGCCTGCCCGAGTGTGAGCTGTTCGTGACACTCGAGCCTTGCGCCATGTGCGCGATGGCGCTGCTGCATGCGCGCTTTTCGCGCATCGTGTTTGCGGCGCCCGACCCCAAAACCGGCGCGGCTGGCTCCGTGGTGGACCTGTTTGCCCAACCCCTGCTGAACCACCACACTCGCTTGCAAGGCGGTGTGTTGGCCGAACCCGCCAGCCGCCTGCTGCGCGACTTTTTTGCCGAGCGTCGCGCCCAGGCGCGCGAGCGGCGCGATGCGCGCCGCGGACTCATCCCCGTGGGCGAAGCCACCGAACTGAGCCCCCATGACGCAAACCCTCACGATCTTTAGCCCGGCTGGTGTGGTGCGCGAAGCCGCTGCCTTGCGGCGCGCCCAAAAGCACCTGGCCCGCTTGGGCTTCGACGCCAGCTTGGACGCCTCGGCCCTGGCCAAGCACCAACGCTTTGCCGGCGACGACGACACCCGCCTTGCCACCTTGCACCGCGTGGCCGCCAGCGGCGTCGACGTGGCTTTGGCCGCCCGCGGTGGCTATGGCATGACCCGCCTGCTCGATCGCCTCGACTGGGCCCTGATCGCGCAATCGATCGCCAACGGCACCCAGTGGGTGGGCCAAAGCGACCTGACGGCCCTTCAGTTGGGCCTGCTGGCCCATGCCAAAGGCTGCGGCCCCACTTGGGCGGGCCCGTTGGCGGCCGACGACTTCGGCCGCACGGCGGAGCAGGGCGGGGTCGATGACATCACCGAGGCCTGCTTTGTCGAAGCCATGCACGAGGAACTGGAAGCCATCGGCTTCAGGGAATCGGGCGCCCCACGGGGCACCTCGCCGCTCGACGGCTTCGAGGCGGAAGGCTTACTGTGGGGCGGCAACCTCAGCATGGTTTGCTCCTTGCTTGGCACCCCGCACTGGCCCCGCATCAAGGGCGGCATCCTCTTTTTGGAGGAGGTCGGCGAGCACCCGTACCGCGTCGAGCGCATGTTGTTGCAGCTCCAGCAGGCCGGCGTTCTCGACGCCCAGCGCGCCGTCTTGATCGGCGACGTCAGCCGCTTCAAGCCCGCGCCCCATGACCGCGGCTACACCTTGAAGACCGCCGTTGCCGCCGTGCAGGCGCGCACCGCCACCCCCTTGCTGATGGGCTTGCCCCACGGCCACGAGGCCACCAAGGTGTGTCTGCCTGTGGGTGCCAAGGCGCAGATGGTGGTTCAGGGGCGCGACGTGCTGCTGGCTTGGGGTCACGTCTGAGGTTTGTGGCACAGGGCGCCGCCCTGCCGCCGCCGCAAAGTCAGCCTCCTCGCCCAGGCAAGGCCTGAAATGTTGCAGTTCGGCAACAAGGCGGCGGCGTTTACACACCAGAAACGCGCATTGATGCCTTTTGAATCAAGGCATTAGCGTGTAGTTCCTGCTGTCCCGGGGTCTTTCCCAGGGGTGCCGCCCGTCATGGCGCATTGAAACTCCGCGCACCTTCAGCCGGGCTCGTTCCGGCTGCAGTGGGGCCTACCGGCCCCGCCAGGCGCCCCAACCCGGGCGCGCGTCATTTCCCCCATGAAGGAGTTCTCCATGTTCAAACGCAAGAGCGTCAACGTCGCCGCTCTCATCGCGCTCGGCGTTGCCGCGCCCGTGTTCGCCCAGCAAGCTGCGCCGGCCCCGGCCCAGCAACTGGAACGTGTCGAAGTCACCGGTTCGCGCATCAAGACGCTGAACACCGAAACCGCTTCGCCCATCATCACCTTGGGCGCAGAAGCCATCAAGGTCGAAGGCAAGCGTGACGTTGAGAGCCTGCTGAACAACCTGCCCCAGGTCTTCGCCGACCAAGGTGGCCAAGTCTCCAACGGTTCGGACGGTACCGCCACCGTCAACCTGCGCAACCTGGGCGCTGACCGCACCCTGGTGCTGATCAACGGCCGCCGCATGCCTGCCGGCAGCCCGCGCTCGCTGCCCACCGACTTGAACCAGATCCCCGTGTCGCTGATCAAGCGCGTGGAAGTGCTGACCGGTGGCGCCTCGGCCGTGTACGGCTCTGACGCCGTGGCCGGCGTGGTGAACTTCGTCATGAACGACAAGTTCGAAGGCGTCGAAGTCGAAGCCAACTACTCGTTCTTCAACCACAACCAGCAAAACAACAAGATCCAGGCTCTGGTGGCTTCGCGTGCCGCGACCAACCCCAGCCAGTACAAGGTGCCCGGCGACATCAGCGCCGACGGCAAGGTCAAGGACTTCAGCCTGACCATGGGCTCCAACTTTGCGGACAACAAGGGCAACGCCACCTTGTTCGTGGGCCGCAAGACCACCGACGCCCTGCTGCAGTCGGAGCGTGACTTCACGGCTTGCGCGCTGAACTACAACCGCAATAACGCCGCCAACGCCTTCGGTGGCTTCACCTGCGGCGGCTCGGGCACCAGCTTCCCTGGTCAGATCTCGGACTTCGCGAACTACGCGTTGACCGTGGCCGATGCCAACGGGACCCCCCGCAACTACTCGGGCGCCACCGATGCCTACAACTTCGGCCCGCTGAACTACTTCCAGCGCCCGAGCACCCGCTACACCGCGGCTGCTTTTGCCCACTACGACATCTCGGACGCCGCCCGCGTTTACGCCGAACTGAACTTCCACGACGACAGCACCGTGGCCCAGATCGCGCCTTCGGGCTCGTTCTTCAACCAAGTCACGGTCTCGTACGAGAACCCGCTGCTGTCGCAAGGTTTCAAGAACGCCTTCCACGCCGCCAACCAGGCGGCTCTGGATGCAAACGGGAACCCGGCGCCTACCAATTTCTTGGCTCCTGGCGATACCCACACGACCTTCATCGGTCGTCGCAACGTCGAAGGCGGTGGCCGTCAAGACGACATCCGTCACACCTCGTACCGCGGTGTGGTCGGCGTGAAGGGCGAGATCAATCCCGCCCTTAGCTACGACGCGTATGCCTTGGTCGGTCGCGTGGTCTACCAAGAGACCTACAAGAACGACTTCTCGATCGCCCGCACGGCCCGCGCGCTGGACGTGGTGTCTGACGCCAACGGCAACGCCGTTTGCCGCTCGGCACTGGACGGCACGGACCCGAATTGCGTGCCTTGGAACATCTGGAAGTTGGGCGGCGTGACGCCGGCGGCCCTGGCCTACGTGCAGACCCCTGGCTTCCAGAAGGGCTACACCTCGACGGCAGTGACCGGCGGCACCATCAGCGGTGACCTGACCGACTACGGCATCAAGAGCCCGATGGCCAGCAGCGGCCTGGGCTTTGCCGTGGGCTTGGAGCGTCGCGTTGAGAAGATGGAACTGAGCACCGACGCCGCCTTCACCACGGGTGATCTGGCTGGCCAAGGTGGCCCGACCATCGGCGTGGGTGGCCAGTACGCCGTGAACGACGTGTTCACCGAACTGCGCATGCCCCTGATCGAGAAGCTGCCCTTCGTCGAGCAGTTGAGCCTGACGGCCTCGTACCGCAAATCGAACTACAGCACCAAGAAGAAGACCGACACCTACGGTCTGGGTCTGGAGTACGCGCCGATCAAGGAAGTCAAGTTCCGCGGTTCGTTCCAGCAAGCCTCTCGTGCTGCCAACGTGGTCGAGTTGTTCGAGGCACAAGGTCTGGGTCTGTACGATAACGATCAGGACCCTTGTGCTGGCGACTTCAATGCAGCCACTGATACGCCCGCGCCCACGCGGTCCGCGGCAGAGTGCGCGCGCACTGGGGTTTCTGCGGCCCAGTACGGCACGATCCCGATTAGCCCGGCCGGCCAGTACAACCAGATCGGTGGCGGCAACCCCAACCTGACGCCTGAAACTGCCAAGTCCACCACCTTTGGTGTGATCCTCCAGCCGATGCGCAACACCAGCGTGTCGTTGGATTACTTCAACATCAAGGTGAAGGACACGATCGGCACCCGCGGCGCCGTGAACATCCTGGAGGAGTGCTTGGACACCGGCGCTTCGAGTTCGTGCAGCTTGATCAAGCGCGACTCGGTGGGGTCGCTCTGGCTGACGCCGAACGCCTACATCGTCAACACCAACTTCAACATTGGTCAAGTCGAGACGGAAGGCGTTGACATCGCCGCTGACAGCACCTTCAAGCTGGGCGAGTGGGGCAGCCTGAACACCAGCATCGTTGGCACGTACCTCAACAAGTACGTTGAAGGCGCTGGTGGTGACGATTGCGCTGGCAAGTTCGGCGACGGCAACTGCGGCACGCCGCTGCCGAAGTGGCGCCACAAGCTGCGTTTCAGCTGGAGCACGCCTTGGGGCATGAACCTGGCTGCCACGCTGCGTCACATCGACTCGGTTAAGCACGACAACCCCGCGTCGACCGCTCAGGTCGCTTCGCTGGCCGCGCGTGACTACCTGGACCTGGCCGCGTCGTACAAGCTGACGAAGAACGTGACCATCCGTGCCGCGGTGAACAACCTGCTGGACAAGGATCCCCCGATCCGCACGAACGGCGCTGGCTTCACCAACGGCAACACCTACCCGCAGGTGTACGAGGCCAACGGTCGCCAGATCTCGCTGAACGTCACGGCCAAGTTCTAAGCTTGCCGAACGCACCTGTCGCCCCTGGGGGCGGCAGGGACCCTCAAGGGCCGCCTCGTGCGGCCCTTTTTCATGGATGCTCGCCCGAGGGCATCGATCACCTTCTACTGCCCATGAGCGAATCCTCCAACGAAGCCCAAGGCCGAGCACTTGACGGTGTGCAATGGCTGCGCCAACGGCAGTTCGCCGCGGCGGCCGAGTGCTTCCGCGAGAGCTTGCAACTGGACCCCTCCGTCACCCCGGTGTGGCTGCACCTGGCCATGGCCGAGCGCGGCCTCGGGCGCCGCGACGAAGAAGGCCTGGCGCTCACCAAGGCGCTGGAGACCCATCCGTTCGACCTGATGGCCTTGTTGCTCAAGGGCAACTGGTTGGAGCGCGGCGGCCAGCCGCACGCGGCGGTGAAGGTGTACCGCGGGGCCCTGACCGTGGCCGAGCAATCGCCGGCCGCGGTGTCGCCCGATCTGCAGCCCCTGCTGGACCGGGCTCGGCGTTTCGCGGCCACGTACCAGGCCGACTACAGCGCCTTTCTTGACCAACAGATGGCCGCCGCGGCCGAGGGCCTGGCGCCCGAGGAGCTGGCTCGCTTTTGGCAGACCCTGGACATCCACCTCGGCCGGCGGCAGCGCTTTGACCCGCAGCCCATGGGCCTGTTCTACGCCCGCTTGGCCCCGACCGAATTCTTCGAGCGCAGTCGCTTCCCATGGATCGAGGGCTTGGAGGCCCAAACCGCGGACATCCGGGCGGAGTGCTTGGCGGCCTTGGGCGACGAGGCGCACATCACGCCCTACCTGGATTACGACCCCGACCAACCCCTGCAGCAGTGGGCGGAGCTGAACCGCAACCCGCGCTGGAGCGCCTACCACCTGCTCAAGGATGGGCTGCCCTTGCAGCCCAACGCATCACGCTGTCCGCGCACTTTGGCGGCCCTGGCGGCTGTGGACCAACCGGTGCAGCAGGGGCGCACGCCAGTGGCCATGTACTCCTTGTTGAAGCCGCGCACCCACATCCCACCCCACGTGGGCATCAGCAACGCGCGCCTAGTGGCGCACCTGCCCTTGGTGGTGCCGCGCGACTGCGCCCTCCGCGTGGGGAGTACCACCCACGCCTGGCGACCCGGCGAGGTCTGCGTGTTCGACGACACCATCGAGCACGAGGCCTGGAACCGCAGCGACGAGCTGCGGGCTGTGTTGATCTTCGACGTGTGGCACCCGGACCTGAACGAGGCCGAGCGGCGCATGATCAGTGCGCTGGCGAGGGCCACCGACGCATTCACCGGCGCCGCCGCCGCCATGCCCTTATGACTTCGTTCCTGACCGATCGGTCGACCTAGAGACTAACCCTAGTCCAGATGGGGTGGTCGACTTCGTATGATGCTGAGCTTTGCCGTAACTGAGTTACATGGGTTTGCGCGCTGCAGACTAGGACTTCTCAGGGTGGCGGCAAGAAAAAGCCGTGGCACATTGGGCTCGGTGAACATGAGGGTCGGTGCGCGCTGGCACGCCGGCTCACGACGGGACTTCGGTTGAGAAGGAGTGCGCATGGAGTTTGCGCAAGAGAACAAAGCCAGCACGCGCACGATGGCCTTCGTGGTCGTGGTGGCGTTGCACGTTTTGCTGATCTGGGCCTTGGCCTCGGGTCTGGCGAAGAAGATCGTCAAGGCCGTGACCGATCCGATCGAAACGGAGGTCATCGAAGAGGTCAAGCCGCCGCCGCCGCCGCCGGAAAAGATCGTTCCGCCCCCCCCCGATCTCAAGACGCCACCGCCGCCGTTCGTGCCGGTGCCTGAGATTCAAGTTCAGGCGCCTCCGCCCCCGGCCGCGATCCAGTCGCCCACGTCCAACGATCCGCCGCCCGTGCGGACGGTGCAGGCCCAGGCTCCCGCCCCGGCGCCCGCGCCCGTGGCAGCGCCGCGTCCTGCCGGTCCCGTGCAAGTCGGTATCGTGTGTACCGAGCGTCCGAAGCCCGAGATTTCCGTCCAATTGGAGGGTGATGCCGAGTTCTCGGTGCTGATGACGATCGCCAACGGCAAAGTGGTGGCTCGCCAAGTGACCGTCAGGCGCGGTTTGAGCGACCGTCGCGCGCAGCGTTCGCTGATTGCCTCGATCGAAGCGGCCACCGCACAGTACAAGTGCGGCACCTTCGAAGGGCAGGCCACGCAAGACTTCTTGTTCAAGGCCGAATAAGCCGAGTTTCCAGCGCGGGGGTCCGCCCCCGAACCCGTTTTCGTTGATGAGCCCACCCGGGCCTGCTTCCCTCTCAGGAGCTTTTCTATGTTTTCTCGTCTTTCTGCTCTGATCGCGACCCTGGTTGTCGCTGCCTCGCTGGTGGTTGCCCCGGCTCACGCCCAGGACGCCGCTTCGGCCCCGGTCGCCGAGCAGACCGCTGCCGCCCCCGCAGCCAACGACAACCCCTACGGCTTGATGAACCTCATCAAGAACGGTCACGCGGTGGACCAGGCGGTTCTGGTGCTGCTGCTGATCATGTCGGCCGGTTCGTGGTTCATCACCTTCACCAAGTTGTACGACCAGTACAAGGTTGGCAAAGACATCTCTGACGCCCGCGCCGCCTTCTTCAAGAAGCCGACGCTTGCCGATGGCGTGAAGGCGCTGCGCGAGGGCACTGCCGCGCGCTACATCGCGCAAACCGCGGTGGAAGCCGGTGAGCATCACGAAGGCAACCTGACCGAGAACATCGACCGCAACACCTGGGTGACGATGAACATCGACCGCGCGGTGGGCGACGTCAGCAGCAAGATGGGTTCGGGTCTCGGCTTCCTGGCCACCGTGGGTTCGACCAGCCCCTTCATCGGCCTGTTCGGCACGGTGTGGGGCATCTTGAACGCCCTGACCGCCATCGGTGTGGCCGGCCAAGCGTCGATCGACAAGGTGGCCGGCCCTGTGGGTGCTGCGCTGATCATGACCGCCATCGGTCTGGCCGTCGCGGTGCCGGCGGTGATCGGCTACAACTGGCTGCTGAACCGCAACAAGGCCGTGCTGGCCCAAGTGCGTGCCTTCGCGGGCGACCTGCACGGCGTGCTGATGGGCAGCCGTCAAGTCAAGCGCTGAGTCTCGGTCACAGGTCAGGAGTCCCGCCATGGGCATGAATGTCGGAAGTCCCGACGACGGCGAAGAGTCGCTCAACTCCGCCATCAACACCACGCCTTTGGTGGACGTGATGCTGGTGCTGTTGATCATCTTCTTGATCACCATCCCGGTGGTGACCCAGTCGGTCAACCTCTCGCTGCCGAAGGAAACGAACCAGGCTCGCAAGACCAAGCCCGAGAACATCGAGCTGGCGGTGACCAAGGACGGCGAGATCTACTGGAACACGGCCAACGTGCCCAACGTCGAGGCCTTGAAGGACCGTCTTCGTGGCATCGCCACGATGAATCCCCAGCCCGAAGTGCACATCCGAGGCGACGAGAAGACGCGCTACGAGTCGGTTGGCCGCGTCATTCTGGCTGCACAGCAGGTCGGCATCCTGAAGGTCAGTTTCGTCACCGAGCCGCCGGCTCGTGGCGGCTGACGCCGGGTGTGAAGGAGTAAAGCATGGGAATGAACGTAGGCTCGGGATCGAGTGAGCCGGAAGTGATCCTTGACGTCAACACGACGCCGCTGATCGACGTGATGTTGGTGCTGTTGGTGATGCTGATCATCACCATCCCGATCCAACTGCATGCCGTGAATCTGGACATGCCGGTGCCCAACCCCAACCAGCCGCAGACCGAGCCGAAGGTGGTCGAGATCTTCATCGACTTCGACGGCCAACTGTCCTGGAACGCCGAGCCCATCGACCGAGCCACGCTCGAACAGCGCATGCAGGTGGCCACGACCGAGGCAGACCAGCCCGAAGTCCACATCAAGCCGCACAAGCTGGTGGACTACGGCCACGTCGCTCACGTCATGGCCACGGCGCAGCGCTTGGGCTTGAAGAAACTGGGCATGGTGGGCAACGAGCAGTTCCTTTGAGCTGCTTGCGCGCCTGACCCCGCACACACCGCTGCCTGTGGTTGGCTCCAACCGAGGCAGCGTTTTTCTTTTCGGAAGGATGGACATGAAACTCAAGACCTTGGTGGCCGTGATGGCTGGGGCTTTGGCCCTGACGTTGGGCCAGACCCCGGACGGCAGCCTGGGCTGGGCGGCGGTGGCGGCCCAGGAAAAGGTGAGCGCCGAGGTGGGCAAGCACCTGCAAGCTGTGCAAGGCTTGCTCAAGGGCGGCAAATTCCGCGAGGCTTTGGCCAAGCTGAAAGACGCTGAAGCGGTGCCTAACCGCAACGCTGGCGAAAACGCCGTCATCGAGCAAATGCGTTTCGCCGGCGCCCAGGGTGCCGGTGAGCCGGACACGATGGTGCGCGCCTTTGAAGCCTTGAAGGGCGCAGGTCGCCTGTCCGGTCCGCAAAACTTGCAGTACCTGGAAGCCATTGCTGGCACGTACTCCCGCCTCAACCAGCATCCCAAAGCCCTGCAATGGTCGAACCGCTACTTTGCCGAAGGCGGCAACAGCGCGACGATGAAGCAGGTGCAAACGGCCGCGCAGTACTACAGCGGCGACATGGGCGCCATCATCAAGGCCACGTCGGCCGAAATCGCTGCCACCGAGAAGGCTGGCGGTGTGCCCGCCCGTGACAAGCTGGAACTCTTGATGTCGGCGGCTTCTCGCGCCAAGGACTCCGCCACGGAAACCCAGGCCGCAGAAAAGCTGCTCACCTACTACCCCAGCAAAGAGCGTTGGGCAGACGTCATTTCGCGGGTGCAGAGCAACAAGAATTTTTCCTCGCGTTTCCAACTGGACATGCTGCGACTGCGGCTGGCCACGGGCAACATGCGCGGTGAAGCCGACTACATGGAGTTGGCCCAACTGGCGGGTGGCAATGGCTTCCCGGACGAGGGCATGAAGGCTGTCGAGGCCGGCTTTGCAGCGGGCGTGCTGGGCCAGGGCGGCGATGCGGCCCGCCACGAGCGCCTGAAGAAGTTCATGGCCCAAAAGGTGGCTGACGCCAAGTCGGCCTTCCCGGCGGCAGAGGCTGCCGCCCGCGACACGCGCGACGGCAACGGTTTGATTCCGCTGGGCTTGCAGTTGGCGCAGCGCGGCGAGGCCGCCAAAGGCGTGGCGATGATCGAGGCCGGCATTGCCAAGGGCAACCTCAAGCGGGAGGACGACGCCAAGCTCTACCTGGGCATGGCGCAGTTCTTGGCAGGCGAAACGGCCAAGGCCCAGGCCACGTGGCGAGGTGTCAGAGGCAGCGATGGATCAGGCGACATCGCTCGGCTGTGGTCCGTTTACGCGCGGCAATCGAAGAAGTAAGTCCGCTTCGGGCGCTTCAGCCCCTCAGCCAACGGCCCCCTCGAGGGGCCGTTGGCTTTTTTGTTTGCAAGCCGCCGGTGCGCTTCCGAAGGTCATTTGGGTGCCAAGCGAATGGCACCATCCAAACGGATCACTTCGCCATTCAACATCTCGTTGGTGACGATGGCGTGGACGAGTTTGGCGTAGTCGTCTGGCGCACCCAAGCGCGATGGGAAGGGCACATTGGCGGCCAGGGCGTCCTGCACTTCTTGCGGCATGCCGAACAGCATCGGGGTGCCGAAGATGCCTGGGGCGATCGTCATGTTGCGGATGCCGTGTCGGGCCAGATCGCGGGCGATCGGCAAGGTCATGCCCACCACGCCGCCTTTGCTGGCGGCGTAGGCCGCCTGTCCGATTTGGCCGTCGTAAGCGGCGATGGAGGCGGTGCTGATGAGCACCCCGCGCTCGCCGGTGGGCTCCGGTTCGTTGCGGGCCATGGCGGTGGCCGCGACGCGGATCATGTTGAAGCTGCCCACCAGGTTGATGTTGATCACCTTGCTGAACAGGTCCAGGGCATGCGGTCCGTCTTTCCCCACGGTGCGTGCGGCTGGCGCGATGCCGGCACAGTTCACCAAGCCGGCGAACTTGCCGAGGCTCACGGCAGTGTCGATGGCCCGCTGGGCGTCGTCGGCCTGGGTCACGTCACAACGCACGAAGCGACCGCCGATGGATTGCGCCACGGCTTCACCGCGTTCGGTTTGAAGATCGGCGATGACGACTTGCGCGCCTTCACGCGCCAGCATGCGGGCGGTGCCTTCGCCCAGTCCGCTGGCGCCGCCGGTCACGACGAAAACCTTGCCTGCGATGTCCATGGTTCACTCCTGATGGGATGGAAACAAAACTGGGTCGCTTTTGGCGACCCAGTCGGGGGTGGGGGCCTGACAGCCGGTCAGGCTTGAAGGGCCTTCAAGGCAGCCTGGGTGATGTCGTCCACGCTGCCCACGCCGGCAATGCGGCGGTACTGGGGGGCTTGGGCGTCGCCGGTTGCAGCCCATTGGGCGTAGTAGTCGACCAAGGGGCGGGTTTGGGCCTGGTACACGTCCAAGCGCTTGCGCACGGTTTCTTCCTTGTCGTCGTCGCGTTGGATCAGGTCTTCGCCGGTCTCGTCGTCCTTGCCTGCCACTTTGGGTGGATTGAAGGTGACGTGGTAGGTGCGACCCGAGCCGGGGTGCACGCGGCGGCCGCTCATGCGGTCGATGATGGCGCTGTCGGGCACGTCGATCTCCAGCACGAAGTCGAGCTTGACGCCGGCGGCCTTCATCGCGTCGGCTTGAGGGATGGTGCGGGGGAAGCCGTCGAACAGGAAGCCTTGCGCGCAGTCGGGCTGGGCGATGCGTTCCTTGACGAGGCCGATGATGATGTCGTCGCTGACCAAGCCGCCGCTGTCCATCACGGCCTTGGCCGCCAGGCCGAGCGGGGTGCCGGCCTTGACCGCCGCGCGCAGCATGTCGCCGGTGGAGATTTGCGGGATGCCGAAATGCTTGCAGAGGAAGGCGGCTTGGGTGCCTTTGCCAGCGCCCGGGGCGCCCAAGAGGATCAGTCGCATGGTGTCCTGTGAGAAGTCGGGCCCCGTTTTGGGGCGGGGCAGGATAGCACGCAGGTCCTGGCGGTTGGCTTGCGGCTAGCCCGTAGCCAGCAGGGCGCGCACGCGAGCCAAATCTTCGAGGGTGTCGACGCCGGGGCCGGGTCGCAGGGCGCTGGTGTGCACCGCGATTCGGTGCCCATGCCAAAGCACGCGAAGCTGTTCGAGGGACTCGATCCGCTCCAGCGGGCTGGGGGGCAGTTGGGGGAAGCCGCGCAGGAAGCCAGCGCGGTAGGCATACAGGCCAACGTGCCGCCACACCGCGCCCCGCGCTGGTGCCGCGGCCTCGGGGCCATCGCGCCACCAGGGGATGGGGGCTCGGCTGAAGTAGAGGGCGCGCCCCGCGGCGTCGGTGACCAGCTTGACGACGTTGGGATTGCGGAACTCGTCGGCGTCGTCGATGGCATGGGCCACCGTGGCCATGGGGCAGTCGGGGTGGGCGACCAAAGTGGCGGCGCAGGCCGAGATCATGTCGGGTTCGATGAGGGGCTCGTCGCCTTGCACGTTCACCACCACCGCGTCGTCGGCCAGGCCGAGCCGTGTGGCGGCCTCGGCGAGACGGTCTGAGCCGCTGGGGTGGTCGACCCGGGTCAGCAGGGCGTGCACGCCATGGGCTTGGCAGGCGGCTTGAATGCGTGGGTCGTCGCAGGCCACGACCACTTGCTCGGCGCCGCTCAACGCGGCGCGCTCGGCCACGCGCACCACCATGGGCTTGCCGTGCAAGTCAGCCAGGGGCTTGTCCGGCAGGCGGCTCGAGCCCATGCGGGCCGGAACGATGACGTGGAAGCTCACGGCGCTGGGGCGGCTGGGGCGGCTGGGGCCGATGGGGCTGGGTCCAAGCTGCGGGCTTCGCTCTCCAGCATCACGGGAATGCCATCGCGCACCGGGAAGGCCAGGCGGTCGGCGGGGCAAACGAGCTCGTGACGCTCGGTGGGCGAGACCCACTGCAAGGGGCCTTTGCACAGCGGGCAAACGAGGAGGTCAAGCAGTCGTGGGTCCATGGGGCGAGCCGTTGGAGGGTGGTGTGTCAAGCCAGGGGCGCAAGGCCTCGCGCAAGGCGCGCTCGAATTCGGGCGGCGCGCTCAAGTCTAGGGGCACGACCCAGACGCGCGGACGTTTTGGCAGGCGATGCGGGTCGAGCTTGATGGCGTCTTTTTCCGTCACCAGCACGTCCTCGGCCTCAGGCGGCCAGGGCAGGACCTGCCAATCGGCATGGTC
Source organism: Inhella sp. (assembly GCF_027532025.1). Lineage (GTDB taxonomy): Bacteria > Pseudomonadota > Gammaproteobacteria > Burkholderiales > Burkholderiaceae_C > Inhella. Next base: position 40,115 of record NZ_JAPZSY010000126.1, read on the forward strand.
GGGCAAGGGCAGGGGACTCACGCTCAGGCCCTGAGCGCGCAGCATCTCGAAGAAGCGCTCCGGCTGCGCCAGGCCGGCGGCGGCCCACAGCCTGCGACCTTGGAATTGCGTCAGCGCTTGCCGCCGCGAGGGGGTGCCAGCCCACCAGTCGGCCAGCGGCCACGCGGCCCCGAGTTGCCGCTCGGCGACGAAGCCCGGCAGGGGCGTCGAGGCGATGCCGTCGGCGTACAGCACCAGGCCGTCGGCACGACAGCCGGGCAATGGACGGTGGGGGCGGTCTTGGCGCAGCGGCCCGGCCGGCAGCAGCCAGCCGTTGCCCAAGCCGCGTCGGTCGAAGACCAGCACGGTGAAGTCGCGGGCCAGGGCGTGGTGCTGCAAGCCGTCATCGCTCAGCACGATTTGCAACTCGGGGTGAGCCGTCAGCAGGGCGGCGGTGGCGTCGGCCCGGCGTTCGCCGACGGCCAGCGGCACGCCCGTGCGGCGCCGGATGAGCAGGGGTTCGTCGCCGAGGGTGGCGGCGTCGCTGTCGCTGCGGGCCAGGTGCACCCCCCGGCTGCGTCGACCGTAGCCCCGTGACACCACGCCCACCCGCACGCCCCAGGACTGCAGCAGCCCGATGATCAGCAGCAAGGTCGGCGTCTTGCCAGCGCCGCCGACGATCCAGTTGCCCACGACCACCACGGGGACGCTGGGTCTGTAGGGTGGAGACAGCCGGTAAAAAACGCGTTGCAAGGCCGTGAGGCCACGCAGAATTTGGCTGAGTGGCCACAGCAGGTGGGCCACCCAGCCGCGGCGCAGCCAGGCGGCCGGCAGGCTCACGGCGTGGGCGTGTGCTGGGCGGCGTAGGCGATGCGGGCCAGGCCCACGCTGCGCGCCGCGTCGAGCACGTTGAGCACACGCTGGTGCGGGGCCAGGGCATCGGCGGCAACGACGATCTGGGCGTCGGTCCGTTGCTGGGCCGCCTCGCGCAGGGCAGCCGCCAGGACGGGCACTTCCACCGGCCCCAGGGCGTTGCCGTTCACGGCGTAGCGCCCGTCGGCGCTGACGCTGACGATGATTTCCAGCGGCTGCGTTTTCGGCGGTGCCGAGCCCGCGGAGGGCAGCGTGAGCTCCAGCGCGGTGTAGCGGCTGAAGCTGGTGCTCAGCATCAGGAAGATGAGCACGACCAAAAGCACGTCGATGAAGGCGATGAGGTTCACCTCCGGCTCGTCGCGGTGGCGATGGCGGAACTTCATGCTGGGCCAGTCGCGCCGGGCTGGCGGGCCTGCCGCATGGCCGCGTGGGTGTGATGCGTCAATTGGCCGTAGAGGCGTTCGGCAGCGGCTTCGAGCTCCAGCTCATAGGCTTCCACCTTGGCGCGGAAATGACGGTGCGCCACCAGAGCAGGGATAGCGACGATCAGGCCGAAGGCGGTGTTGTAGAGCGCGATGGAGATGCCGTGGGCCAACTGGGCCGGGTTGCCGGTGCCGGGGGCTTGGCTGCCGAAGATTTCGATCATGCCCACCACCGTGCCGAGCAGGCCCAGCAGCGGCGCGGCCGTGGCGATGGTGCCCAGCGCGGTGAGGAATCGCTCCAGGGCGTGCACCACGCGGCGGCCAGTCATCTCCATCACCTGGCGCAAACGTGCGTCAGGGATGGTGGGGTCTTCGATGACCGCGCGCAAACCGGCCGACAGCAACTGCCCCAACAGGGACGTTTGGGCCAGCCGGTCGGCCACGTCGATGCCGGGCAACTGCTTGGCGTCGAAGCGATCGAGGTCGTTCAGCAAGGCCTCCGGCACCACCTGAGCGCTGCGAAGGCTCCAAGCCCGCTCGAAGATGAGGGCCAAGGCCAACACGGAACACAACAACAGCGGCCAAATGGGCCAGCCCGCGGCTTGTACGATGGAGAGCAACTCTGGCTCCTCAGTGAACGGGGAACGGGGTGCCGCCAGCAGCGGCACGTCGGCGCGGCATTATGGCGATGCCCCGGCGATGTGCGCTCATCCACCCACTTTCCATGACCGACACCGCATCCCCCACCTGGCGCGTGGCCGACTTGCTGGCCGCCTTGAGCGGCACTTTGGCGCGGCAGTTTGCGGGCGTCACCGTGGAAGGAGAACTCAGTGGGTTCACCCGTGCAGCCTCGGGGCACTGCTATTTCAGTTTGAAGGACGCCGACGGGGCGCCCGCCTTGATCCGCGCGGCGCTGTTTCGGCGTTCGGCCGCTGAGTTGCGCTTTGCGCCCCAGGACGGACAGCGTGTTCGCGCCATCGGGCGCTTGGCCGTGTACGAGCCGCGTGGTGAGTTGCAGTTCGTTGCCGAGACCCTGGCGCCGGCGGGCGCCGGAGCGCTGTACGAGCAGTTCTTGCGACTGAAGGCCCAGTTGGAGCGCGAAGGCTGCTTTGACCCCTCGCGTCAGCGAGCGCTGCCCGCGCACCCTCGAAGGCTGGGGGTGGTGACTTCCCGTGCTGGGGCGGCACTGCACGACGTCTTGACGGCCTTGGCCCGCCGGGCGCCGCATGTGGAGGTGGTGCTGTACCCCAGCCCGGTGCAGGGGGCCGAGGCACCGGCGCGGTTGCGACAGGCCTTGGCCGTGGCCAACGCGCGCGCCGAGGTGGATGCCTTGCTCTTGGTGCGTGGGGGCGGCTCCATGGAGGACCTGTGGGCCTTCAACGACCCCGAGCTGGTGCGGGCCGTGGCGGCGTCCCGCCTTCCCGTGGTGTGTGGGGTGGGCCACGAGACCGATCTGACCCTGTGCGACTTGGCGGCTGATTTGCGGGCGCCCACCCCCACGGCGGCGGCCGAACTGGCAGCTCCGCAGCGCGAGACGCTGCAACGCGCCCTGGACGGCTGGCAACAACTGCTGCAAGACCGCCTGCACCGGCGCCTGGACTTGCAGGCGCAACGGCTGGACCGTGCCGCGTTGCGGCTGGCCAGGCCAACGCAGGCCTTGTCCCGCGAGCGCATGCGCTTGTTGGCCCTGGCGCAGCGCCTCAACCGGGCCATGGAGCAACGCTTGGACCGCGCGCCGCGGGCCTTGGAGGCGCTCGAGCAGCGAGCCCGCCAAGCCCTGCATCGTCAAACGGAGCGCCAGAGCCAGCGCTTGGCCCAGGCCCAGCACCGCCTGGAGGCTTTGGCGCCTCAGCGCACCCTGAGTCGCGGCTTTGCTTACCTGAGCGATGAACACGGCCAGGCGCTGACACGGGCCGAGCAATTGCAGGTGAGCCAGCGTGTTCATGCCACTTTGGCCGATGGTGCAGCTGCCCTGCGGGTCGAGGCGGTGACCCTGCCGCTGTTGGGGGCGCAGGCGGGCTCCCTAAAATGAAGAAATCTCAACTGGAGCCCTCCATGGAACACGTTTTGCCCCCGCTGCCCTACGCCAAAGACGCCCTGGCCCCGTTTTACAGCGTTGAAACGCTGGAGTTCCACCACGGCAAGCACCACAACGCCTACGTGGTCAACCTGAACAACCTGCAAAAGGGCACCGAGTTCGAATCGATGACGCTCGAAGAGATCGTCCAGAAGAGCTCGGGCGGCATCTACAACAACGCCGCGCAGATCTGGAACCACAC
>NZ_JAPZSY010000064.1 GCF_027532025.1 Inhella sp.
CCGTCGCGATCGCAGCCGTCAGCGTGGTCTTGCCGTGGTCCACGTGGCCAATCGTGCCAACGTTGACGTGCGGCTTGGTGCGTTCAAATTTACCTTTTGCCATTTGATGCTCCTGGCGATCTGATCAGACAGGTGAAGAAAAAGAAAGTGGTGCCCATGGCGGGAATCGGACCCGCGACCTCTCCCTTACCAAGGGAGTGCTCTACCACTGAGCCACATGGGCAGCGACACAGGATTGAGGACCCAAACCGAGCCGCATCCGCAATCCGGTGTCGCCTCGACCTCACAAGCCCCGCGTTGGAGCGGGAGACGGGAATCGAACCCGCGTCATTAGCTTGGAAGGCTAAGGTTCTACCATTGAACTACTCCCGCCCTGGGAAGCAAACTTTGGTGGAGGAGGCTGGATTCGAACCAGCGTACGCGTTAGCGGGCAGATTTACAGTCTGCTGCCTTTAACCACTCGGCCACCCCTCCGACAGGGCGAGCCCGCGACTATAGCACAGGCGCCTGAGCAGGCAACCGCCAGTCGATGACCCGGCCCTGTTCGGCCAGCCAAGCTTGGGCCAAGCCAAAGTGCCCACACCCCAGGAAGGGGATCGGTGGCCGGCGCGCCGCCAAGGGCGACGGGTGGTTGGCTTGCAGCACGAGGTGGCGCCGAGCGTCAACCAGCGCGCTCTTGGCCTGGGCGTGCGCGCCCCAAAGCAAAAAGGCCTTGGGTGCCTGGTGCTCGCTGGCGCGCCGAATGAGGGCATCGGTCAGCGACTCCCATCCCCAGCGGGCATGGGCCGCCGGCCGACCGTCTTCGACGGTGAGCACCGTGTTCAGCAGCAGGACCCCATGACACGCCCAGGCGCCGAGGTGGCCCGACGGCGGCAAGGGCAGACTCAGGTCGCGAGACCACTCGGCCAGCAGGTTGCGCAAGCTGGGCGGAGGCTTGATGCCCTTGGGCACCGAAAACGCCAAGCCCTCCGCTTGGCCGGGGCCGTGGTAAGGATCCTGGCCCAAGATGACGACGCGAACTTGGTCGAGCGGCGTCAGGCGCAAGGCGCGCCAAGGGTCGGGCGGATACAGGGTGGCGCCCGCGGATTCGCGCTCGGACAAACGGGCGCGCAATGCGTGGGCGCCATGCCACCAAGGCTCCACCACCTCGGCCCAACCGGGTGCAAGGGCGCCGGGCTCGATCACGGACCGAACAGGGCAGCCAGCGCCGCACCGGGGTCGGCCGCGCGCATGAAGGCCTCGCCCACCAAGAAGGCATGCACGCCGTGCTCGCGCATGCGGGCCACATCGGCCGGGCCGAGGATGCCGGACTCGGTGATCAGCAACCGCCCGTCGGCGACGCGGTCGCGCAGGGCCAAGGTCGTCTCCAGGCTGACCTCGAACGTTCGCAGATTGCGGTTGTTGATGCCCTGCAGTGGCGTGCGCAGCCGCAAGGCGCGGTCGAGCTCGCCAGCGTCGTGGCTTTCCACCAGGACGTCCATGCCCAGGTCCATCGCGCAAGCCTCCAGGTCCCGCAGTTGCGCGTCGTCCAGGCAGGCAACAATGAGCAAGATGGCGTCGGCACCCATGGCACGGGCTTCGATGACTTGCAACTCGTCGATGACGAAGTCCTTGCGAATGACCGGCAAGGCACAGGCCGCGCGGGCGCGTTCGAGGTTGTGGCGGCTGCCCTGGAAAAAGCGCTCGTCGGTGAGCACGCTCAGGCAGGCGGCACCGTGCTGGGCGTAGCTGGTGGCGATGGCCGCCGGGTCGAAGGACTCGCGCAGCACGCCCTTGCTGGGGCTGGCCTTCTTGACCTCAGCGATGACGGCGCTGCGGCCGGCCGCCACGGCAGACTGGAGCGCTCGGGCAAAACCGCGCGGGGCATCGGCCGCCTCGGCCTGATGGCGCAGCGCATGGGCCTGGGGGCGCAGCGCAGCCACTTCGTCGTGCTTGACCGCAACGATGCGGCGCAGGATGTCATCCATGGGTCGCCGCCACGAAAGCGTCCAGCTTGGCGCGGGCGGTGCCGCGGTCGATGGCGCTGCGGGCGCGCTCGACGCCGTCGGCCACGCTATCGGCCACCTGAGCGGCGTACAGCGCGGCGCCGGCGTTGAGCAGCACGACGTCGCGGTGCACGCCCTCGTCGCCCGCCAGCACGCCGCGCACCAGCGCGGCGCTTTCGGTGGCATCGGCCACGCGCAGGCGGCGGGTGTGGGCCATGGGCAGGCCGAAGTCTTCGGGGTGGAGTTCGTACTCGGTGACTTGCCCGTCTTTGAGTTCGCCCACCAGGGTGGAGGCGCCCAGACTCAACTCGTCCAAACCATCCTGGCCGTAGACGACCAGCGCATGCTGGGCGCCCAAGCGCTGCAGCACGCGCACTTGAATGCCGACCAAATCGGGGTGAAAAACGCCCATCAGGATGTTGGGCGCGCCGGCGGGGTTGGTCAGCGGCCCGAGGATGTTGAACACGGTGCGCACCCCAAGTTCTTTGCGCACCGGGGCGATGTTTTTCATGGCCGGGTGGTGGTTGGGCGCGAACATGAAGCCGAAGCCCACACGTTGGATGCAGTCGGCCACACGCTCGGGGGCGAGGTCGATCCGGGCGCCGAGCGCCTCGAGCACGTCGGCGCTGCCGGTCTTGGAGCTGACGCTGCGGCCGCCGTGCTTGGCGACCTGAGCCCCCGCGGCGGCCGCCACGAAGCTGGCGCAGGTGCTGATGTTGAAGCTGTGCGCGCCGTCGCCCCCGGTGCCGACGACGTCGAGCAGGTGGGGGCTGGCCGCCACCTCGACCTTGCGGCTGAGTTCGCGCATGACCTGCGCGGCCGCGGCGATTTCGCCCACGGTTTCCTTCTTGACGCGCAAGCCGGTGATGAGGGCCGCTGCCATGACGGGCGTCATCTCGCCGGTCATGATGCGGCGCATCAAGTGCAGCATCTCGTCGGGAAAGATTTCCCGGTGCTCGATGACGCGTTGAAGCGCTTCGGTGTCGGTGATGGGCATGGTCAGGGTCCGAGAAAGGGGGCGAGGCGTCAGTGGGCGAGCTCGAGGAAGTTCTTGAGCATGGCGTGACCGTGTTCGCTCAAGATCGACTCCGGGTGGAACTGCACCCCTTCCAGGGGCGTGGCGGTGCCCGCCAGCTCGCGGTGGCGCACGCCCATGATTTCGCCGTCGTCGGTGCGCGCCGTGACGAGCAACTCGGTCGGGCAGGTCTCGCGCTCGATGGCCAGCGAGTGGTAGCGAATGACGCTGAAGCGCTCGGGCAGACCGCGGAACACGCCGCGCTGGTCGGTGTGGATGGTGCTGGCCTTGCCATGCATTTGCACTTGGGCGCGGACGATCTGGCCGCCCAGGGCCTGGCCGATGCTCTGGTGACCCAAGCACACGCCCAGGATGGGGATTTGGCCTATGAAGGCCTGGATGGCCGGCACGCACACGCCGGCTTCGTTGGGCGTGCAAGGGCCGGGCGACAGGATGAGGTGCGAGGGTTTCAGCGCCCCGATGCCGGCGACGTCGATCTCGTCGTTGCGAAGCACCTTCACCTCGGCGCCCAACTCGCCCAGGTACTGAACGAGGTTGAAGGTGAAGCTGTCGTAGTTGTCGATCATCAGAATCACGAGAGCATCCCCCCTTCGACCAACTCGGCCGCAGCCAGCACGGCGCGCGCCTTGGCCTCGGTTTCTTTCCATTCCAGCTCGGGCACCGAGTCGGCCACCACGCCAGCCGCGGCCTGCACGTGCAGCACGCCGTCTTTGACGATGCCGGTGCGGATGGCGATGGCCAGGTCCATGTCGCCCGCGAAGCTGAGGTAGCCGCAGGCGCCACCGTAGATGCCGCGCTCGACGGGCTCCAACTCGTCGATCAATTCCATGGCCCGCACTTTGGGCGCGCCCGTGAGGGTGCCTGCCGGGAAGGTGGCCTTGAGCACGTCGAGCTGGTCGACCTCGGGACGCAAGATGCCCTCGACGTTGCTGACGATGTGCATGACGTGCGAGTAGCGCTCGATGGCGAAGGCCTCGGTGACCTTGACGCTGCCCGTGCGGGCCACGCGGCCGATGTCGTTGCGGGCCAAGTCGATGAGCATCAGGTGCTCGGCGCGCTCCTTGGCGTCGGCGCGCAGCTCCGCCTCCAAGGCGGCATCGGCCTCGGGCGTGGCGCCGCGCGGACGGGTGCCGGCCAGAGGGCGGACGGTGATCTTGCGCTGCTGGTCGGGCAGGCGCTCTTCGCGCACCAAAATCTCAGGCGAGGCGCCGACGATCTGGAAGTCCCCCATGTCGTAGAAGTACATGTACGGGCTGGGATTGAGGGTGCGCAGCGCGCGGTACAGGTTGATGGGCGGGGCCTCGAAGCGCTTGCGCAAGCGCTGGCCGATGACCACTTGCATGCAGTCGCCCGCCGCGATGTAAGCCTTGGCCTTTTCCACCGCGGCGATGAGGTCGGCCTGCGCGAAATGGCGCTCCACCGGCTGCGCGGGCATGGGCAACAGCGGCGGGGCGCTGGCCGGGCGCTGAGCGCGTTCGACCAGCGCGGCCAAGCGCGCTTGAGCGGCCTCGTAAGCGTCAGGCTGCGCCGGGTCGGCCCACACGATGAAGTGCAGGCGGCTGGCCAGGCTGTCGACGACGACCACCTCATCGGTCAGCAGCAGTTGGATGTCGGGCGTGCCCAAGCCGTTGCCACGGCGCGACGCCGCCAGCCGGGGCTCGATGGCGCGCACCGCCTCGTAGCCGAAGTAGCCGGCCAGACCGCCGCAAAAGCGCGGCAGCCCGACCGGGATGGCCGGTGTCAAGCGCCGCTGGTAGGCCTGGATGGCGTCCAGCGGGTTGCCGTCCCAGCGCTCCACCACGGCACCATCGGTCACCAACTCGGTGGTGTTGCCGGTGGCCCGCAACAGGGTGCGCGCCGGCAGACCGATGAAGGAATAGCGGCCAAAGCGCTCGCCGCCCACCACGGATTCGAGGAGCACGCTGTGACGCTGCCCGCCACACAGCTTGAGGTAGAGCGCCAGGGGCGTGTCGAGGTCGCCCAGCGCTTGGCGAACCAAGGGGATGCGGTTGTGCCCGGCAGCGGCCAGGCGAAGGAATTCGTCGTTCGTGATCACGTCGGGGCTTTCAGGGGGAAAGTCCGGCCCGCCGTCCCGAGACGGCGCGGCGGCGTTGTCGGCGCATTTGGCCTATGGGTGGGCCGCTGGGGGCATGCGTTCAGGCCCGCCAGGGCCAGGCTCCCCGGTCTGCCGACCCGCGCGTGTGCTTGCGTGCAACGAACATGCGACTCAGTTTAGCGGGCGTGCCCGAACAACCTTACGCCCCGTGTTGCTGCGGATGCCATGGGCGCCAGACACGCGCACAATGGGCCGCGCTGGACCTTGCATTCCCTGGCAACTCAGCCATCACCAACCGGAGACCCTCACCATGCTGTTGCGCCGTGCCGCTTTGACCGTTCTGCTCTCGCTGGCCCTCCCCTTCACCGCTCAGGCCCAAACGGTCGAGGCTGGCGGTGCCAAGTTCGAAACCTCGGCCGACGTGGCCGGTCAGAAGCTGGTACTGAATGGCGCCGGGGTGCGCTACCGCGCCGTGTTCAAGGTGTACGCGGCGGGCCTCTACCTCAAGGCCAAGGCCGACACGCCGGACGCCATCATCAAGATGGACGGTGCCAAGCGCGTGCAAATCCGCATGCTGCGCGACGTCAGCGGCAAAGACTTGGGCAAGGCGTTCACCGACGCCATGCAGAAGAACATGCTGCCCGAAGACCGCGCCAAGACCATCAACGGCATCTTCAAGTTCGGCCAAATCTTTGCGGACCTGAAGAACGCCCCATCGGGCAGCCTGATTCAGGTGGACTTCGTGCCGGGCACCGGCTCTCAGGTGGTCTTTGACGGCAAGGCGCAGGGCGAGGTCATCAAGGAAGCCGAGTTCTACAACGCGCTGCTGCGCATCTGGGTGGGTGAGCACCCGGCCGACGACAACCTGAAGGACGCCTGGCTGGGCAAGGGCAAGGGTCGCTGATCGGCCCTCAAGCGCTGCCGGACCCCGGCCCGCCCCACAGGGCGGGCAGGTGGTCCAGGCGGTGCAGGTGGGCGCGGGCCGGCACCGCGCTCACCGGCTCTCCATGGTTGTAGCCGTAGGTCATCAGCACCACGGCCGCACAACCCGCCGCCTCGGCCGATTCGGCGTCGTTGCGGGAATCTCCCACCATCCACACCCCCGCGGGCGGTACGCCCAGGGCCTCGCACGCCCGCCAAAGCGCGTCGGGGTGGGGCTTCGGGCGCAGGCCAGCTTGCTGGCCCACGACCGCGGCAAAGGCGTCGCGCAGACCCAAATGCCGCAGCAACGCCTCGGCATTGGCCTGGGGCTTGTTGGTCACGCAGGCCAGCGGCATGCCCAGCAGCGGCAGCGCCTCGCGCACGCCGTCGAACACCCGGGCCCGTTGCCCGTTGAGGGCGGCGTAATGGGCGGAGTAGGTCACCCAAGCGGCATCGAACCATGCTGGCGGCGCCCCATGGTGCGCCAACCAGCCCTGCACCAGGCGCTGGCCGCCGCGGCCGATGGCGTGGCGAACCCATTCCGGGTCGGTCGCCGCCAAGCCCAACTCGCGACCTGTGGCCTGCAAGGCGGCGACGAAGTCGCCCACGGTGTCGACCAAGGTGCCGTCGAGGTCGATCAACAGCGCCAGCGGCGCGCTCTGGGCGTCAGGCACGCCCCAAGCCCCCCACAGCCTGCTCGATGAGGGTGAGCGCCGCCTCGAACCCGGCCTCGCTGCAGAAGTAGGGGTCGGGGACGTCCTGGCCGGCGTGAGCAGGCAGGTGATCGAGCATCAAGCGCAACCGGCTCGAAGGGGCGTCGGGCCACAGCCTTTGCAGTGCAGCCAAGACCTCGTGGTCGGCGGCCAAGATGAGGTCCCAGTCGGCCAAGTCGTTGGGTGAGACGCGCCGGGACCGCCACGGGGCAGGCACCTCATAGCGACGCCGCTCGAGTGCCGCGCGCGCCCTCGGGTCCATCGGCTGCGGCCGCGTGGCCGCCCAAACGCCTGCCGAGCCCACGCGGTCCACACCCAGGGCTGGCGCACAGGCGCGCAGCACCGCCTCGGCCATGGCCGAACGGCACAGGTTGGCGCGACAGACGAAGAGGACCGATTCGGGCATGCCCGCGCCGGGGTCAGCCCGCGAGTTGCTGACGCATGGCGTCGATCACCTGGCGGTAGTCGGGCTGACCAAAGATGGCCGAGCCGGCGACGAAGGTATCGGCGCCGGCGTCGGCGATGCGGCGGATGTTGTCCACCTTCACGCCGCCGTCGATCTCCAGCCGGATGTCGCGACCGGTGCGCTCGATCAGGCGGCGTGCCTGTTCGAGCTTGCGCAACGCGGAGTCGATGAAGCTTTGCCCGCCAAAGCCGGGGTTGACGCTCATGATCAGAATCAGGTCGACCTTGTCGATCACCCAATCCAGCACATCCAGCGGCGTGCCCGGGTTGAACACCAGGCCCGCTTGCTTGCCCTCGGCCTGGATGAGTTGCAGCGTGCGGTCCACGTGCTTGCTGGCCTCGGGGTGAAAGCTCACCACGTCGGCCCCTGCCTTGCAGAAGGCCTGCGCCAAAGCATCCACCGGTTCGACCATCAGGTGCACGTCGATGACCGCGGGCGTGCCGTCGGGCTTGACCGCGTGCGGGCGCAGCGCTTGACACACCATGGGACCGAAGGTCAGGTTGGGCACGTAATGGTTGTCCATCACGTCGAAGTGGATCCAGTCGGCGCCAGCGGCGAGCACGTCGCGGCACTCTGGGCCCAAGCGGGCGAAATCGGCCGACAAGAGGCTTGGGGCGATGAGGGCGGTCATGGCCTGGATTCTAGGAAGCCCCTCAAGCCCGATTGCGCGGGCCGCTGGACCCCGGTCGGCCCGGGGAATCCCCTTGCTCGGCCGAGGCAGCGCCGGCAAGCGGGAAAATCAAGCGTTTGCATTCGGCGAAGCGCCGCTCGGCGTCGCCCCCTCCCCCCACCATCGTTGCCATCGCGCCCCTCCATGACCCAAGCCGAGTTCACCTGCCGCGTCGAGGTCAAGCCCCTGCCCGAACAAACCGCACCGGACGAAGGCCGCTGGGCCTACAGCTACAGCGTGACCATCGAGAACACGGGCCGCGTGCCGGCCCAGTTGGTGGCTCGGCACTGGACCATCGTGGACAGCACCGGCGCCCATCAAGAGGTGCGCGGATTGGGCGCCGTGGGACACCAGCCCTACCTGCAGCCCGGCCAAGCCTTTCAGTACAGCAGTTGGGCCAGCATCGCCACCCCCCAGGGCACGATGAAGGGCCGCTACCTGTGCGTCAGCGAGCAAGCCGAGGTGTTTTGGGCCGAGGTGCCCGAATTCGTGCTGAGTGACAGCGGCCAGCTTCACTGAGCAGGGGGCTCGTCCTCGTCCCGGCGGCGCTCGCCTTTTGGACGACCCGAAAACATCGTCCACCAGATGATGAACACAAAGATCAGCAGCGCGCCCAGCGCCTCGAGCAAGAGCAACCCCATGCCGCCATTGCAGCACGAGGCCCATCCCCCGCGTTGCCGCATGGGCGTGGGGGCCGCGCTGGGGCTGGCGTTGCTGGCCGCCTGCAGCAGCCCACCGCACCAGCCGCCGAAGCCCCCCCCCAGCCCAACAGGCAGCCCGGCCCCGCCAGGGGCCGATGAGCAGGGCCCCGCCAGCCCCATCCACCTGCGCGGCCCGGCCCGCTGGGTGCCCATCCACTGGACGGGCTTGCCCGGCTGGGGGCAGGACGAACTGCACACGCTGTGGCCCGTGCTGCGCCAAAACTGCAGCCGCCCTCCCGAAGCTTGGCGGGCTTGGTGTCGGCAGTTGCAGGCCCACCCCGAACCCAGCGACCCGCTGCAGGCTCATGGCTGGTTGATGCAGACCTTGCAGCCCTACCGCGTGGAAGCGCTGAACGGCCGCGACGAGGGCCTGGCCACCGGTTACTTCGAGCCTGAACTGCGCGCCCGGCGCCAGCCCGACGCGCGCTTTCGGGTGCCGCTGTGGGCGCCGCCTCGCGACCCCGCGCTGGCCCAAGCGCCGCGGGCCACGCTGCAAGCCTCTGCCGCGCAGCACCGCCTGCAGGCCATCGCCTACCTGGACGACGCCCTGGACGCGATGCTGCTGCAGATTCAGGGGTCGGGTCGGGTGCGCATCACCGAACCGGATGGGCGCGAGCAGCAACGCCGACTGGCCTTCGCCGGTCACAACCAGCAGCCGTTCCAAAGCCTGGGCCGCTGGCTGATCGAACAGGGCGAACTGCGCGAGGGCGGCGCCAACTGGCCCGCCATCAAGGCCTGGACCTTGCAAAACCCCGAGCGTCAAGACGAACTGTTGGCCGCCAACCCGCGGGTGGTGTTCTTTCGTGAAGAGCCCTTGACCGACCCCGCCTTGGGCCCACGCGGGGCCCAGGGCTTGCCGCTGACCCCAGGGCGGAGCGTGGCCGTGGACCCGCGGGCTGTGCCCTACGGCACGCCCTTGTGGCTCGACACCACCGAGCCTCTGAGCCCGACGCCGCTGCGCCGCCTGGTGCTGGCGCAGGACACAGGCACGGCCATCGTCGGCGCCGTTCGCGCCGACCTGTTCTTCGGCTGGGGCGAACCCGCCCTGGCCCAAGCCGGCCGCATGAAGCAGCCGCTGCGCTGGTGGGCGCTGTGGCCGCGCGGCGCCCCTTTGCCTTCTTGAACCCTCCCAGGAGACTGCCATGACCGCCTCGTTCGTCGACTTCTGCCGCCCCGACGGCGCCCTGACCCGCGCCTACCTGGCGCCCGCCGCATCGACCGAGGCGCCCAGCGTCGTCGTGCTGCAAGAGTGGTGGGGCTTGAACGCCCAGATCCGCTCGGTGGCCGATCGCTTGGCCGAAGCCGGCTTCCATGCCCTTGTGCCCGACCTGTACCGGGGCCGCTTGGCGGCCGATGGCGAAGAAGCCAACCACCTGATGAGTGGCCTGGACTTTGCCGACGCCACGCACCAAGACGTGCGCGGTGCCGTGGCCCACCTGGCGGCACGCAACGGCCGTCCGGTGGCGGTGATGGGCTTTTGCATGGGCGGTGCACTCACGGTGGCCGCGGCGGCGCACGTGCCGGGCTTGAGCGCCGCCGTGTGCTTCTACGGCGTGCCGCCCACCTCGCTGGCCGACCCGGCCACCATCACCATCCCATTCCAAGGCCACTTCGCCAGCCGGGACGACTGGTGCACCCCAGCCGTCGTGCAAGGAATGGAGACCGCGATGCGCGATGCCGGCCGCCAGCCCGACGTCCACCACTACGAGGCCGACCACGCCTTCTTCAACCAAACCCGCCCTGAGGTGTACGACGCCGCCTGCGCCGATCTGGCGTGGCAGCGCACGCTGGCGTTCTTGCGGCAACACCTGGCCTGAGGCAGCTCAAAGGGGCGCCAGCCCCTCCCCCCGCAGCCCCACCAAAAGCGCTCGCCCATCGGGGGTGACGCGGAACTCGCCGAAACGTGCGCGTTGCCAGCGCTCGGCCTCGCCCTCGCGGAAGTACCAGGCGTCGGTGACCAGGATCCAGTGCCCATCCTTGGGGCTGAGTTCGACGCGGCGCTCGTCCGCGGCCAGCCCACGGCCGTCGTCGGTCCGCACGAAGGTGGCCACGCCTTGGGCATCGCGGCGCAACACCACGAGGGGGCGCTGCGCGCCCCAACTCGCGCGCGGCGGCGCGGCGTCGGTGGGCACGCTGAAGTTCAAACGCATGTAGTCGCCCTGCATCAGGGATCGCGGGTCGACCGGGGCCAGGGGCACGAACAGGGGCTCCCCCTGGGCGATGAGACGCTCCTTCTGGGCGATGCCCACGTTGGCCACGCCCAGGGTGAGCGCCAGCGCGAGCAAGGCGCCCCAGCGGCGGTCCAGGCCGGCCGCGCCAGGCACCCAGCGCGGCCGGACGATGGCGGCCACCAGCAGGCCCAGCGTCACCAGGCCCAGGGCCTTGTGCGCCAGCGGCCAGGCCAGTTGGTAGTAGAACGCCCCCAGGACCCACAGCGCTGCCAGGCCCGCGGCCGCAGCCAGGCGCCAGCGCTGCTGGCGCGCGCACAGCGCGGCTGCCAACGCGATGGGGCCCAGCGCCGGCAGCACCAAGGCCAAGGTGGCCAGCAGCAGCGCCAACAGCGCCCAACGCGCAGCGCGCAGGGGCGGCCAGGCGCGGGCCAGCAGGGCAAAGCCCAGCACCGCAGTGGCGCCGCTGCCCAGGGCCAGCACGGCGCTGCCCCATGGGGTGTCGCCACGGTGCAAGCCGCTCAATCCCGCCACCAGGAACGGGCTGCCGCTTTGCACGGCCAGCGCAGCCAGCACCGTCAGCAGCCAGCCGGCCCCAGTGGACCACCAGGCCTGCGCGACGCGGGCCGACAGGAGTGCACGCGCCACCCCGGCCCATACAGCGAGCAGGGCCGTGGCCACGGCCCACTGCGGCCAGCCTGGCAAGGACCAGGGCCCCGACCATGGTTTGCTCAGTGCCCAACAGCAAGCCGCCGCGCCGGCGCCCAGCAAGGTGCGCAGCCACGGACGCGGCAGCGGCCAGGCCAGCCCAAGGCACAGCAGGGTCAAGGCGGCCCAGGCGGGTTCGTCGGGCAGGCTTTCGTGCAGGCGCCAGCCCACGCACAGCAGGCCCACCAACAGCAACGGCACGGCCAGTTGCTCCACGAACAGGGGCACGGCACGGTCGCGCAGCAGCAGCACGGCCACGACGATCAAGCCCGCCCCCACGAAGAGCAAACCCACGCCGTCGCGCACCAGCGGGCCCAGCAAGCCGCCGATGAAGGCCAGCAACGGCACAGCGGCAAACCACGCGCCCACGGCCGTGAGCAACTGCACCGGCCAGGGCCGCTGCTCGGTGTTGGGCCACGCCGCGGCCTTGGGCAGCAAGCCCTGGGCCTGGGCGCGCTGCAGCAGTTCGGCGGGGCTCATGCGGCACCTCCGGCGCGATGGCGGCGCATCAGCAGGCTCACGGTGCCGGCCAGCAGGCCGGCAGCCACCAAGCCGAAAACAAAGGCCTTGCCGAGCCAGTCGCTTCCACTGCCGCCCTCGAACAACCAGCGGCCGAAGCCGGCCAGTGCCCACACGTTGATCGCCAGGGCGGTGGACGACAGCATCACCAGGTCCCCCTGGCGCCACAGCGCAGCGCCCGCGGCCAGCAGCAGCCCGCCCAGCCAGGCGTACTGCGGCCCCCAGCGGGTTGTGAACACGGCCATCAAGGCCCAGCCACTGATCACCACCACGCCCCACACGCCCTGCGCGCGCCAGGCCCACAAGCCGGCGCCGTGCCAACGCTGCGCCCAGGGCGCCAGCGCTGCGGCCAGGGCCACCAGGGCCGCGGCGCCCAGCAACTGGGGCGTGAGCGCGTCGGCGTCCGAGGCCCAGCGATGCCCGCTGTGCGCCTGCACCCACAGCACCACGGTCAGCGTGGCCGTCAGCGTCCAGGGCGCCCACACGGCGTCGTGCCGCACGGCCAGCGCCAAGGGCAGCGCCAGGGCAGCCCACAGCGCGAACAATTGCCAAGGGTCGGCGCCGGTTTGGTAGGTCTGGCCGAAGTAAGCGAACAGGGCGCCCTGCCCCAGCCAGGCCAGCAGGCCCAGCGCGGGCCGCGCGTGCGGCAGGGTCCAGGCGCCCAGCAGGCTGCTGGCCACCAAGCCTTGCAGCAGCGCGAACTTCGTGGTCCGGCCCCAGTCGGGCCAGTTGGCTGCCACCCACATCACCACGCCCAGGCCCACCAGCAAGGCCGCCACCGCGCCCACGGCGGGCAGCAGGCGTTCGGCCAAGCGGGGCGGCGGCGCGTCTTCCACCAGGGCAAGCAGGGCGCGGGTGCGCTGCGGATCGAGGCCGTGGTCCACGGCCAGGGCGTGAAGCCCAGGGCGACAGTCGGTCATGCGGTAGCGGGTAAGGTGCAAGGCCTCGATCCTAGGCACCCTGCCGCCCCGCTGCCCCGCGGAAGCGCCGAGTCGCTCCAAGCGGTACCGTGCGACGCGGTTGGCGCCACCCCTGTTGGAGCTCGTTCCCATGCGTCCCCTGGCCTGCACCCTCGCCGCCTTGGCCTTCCAAGCCTCGGCCCAAAGCCCGGCACCCACCCCCGTGCCCTCCCCGCCGGCCGACCCGGCGCTGGCCCCGCTGCTGCAGGCCATCGACCCTGCGCTGCTGCGCCGCCACATCGACACCCTGGCCGCGTTCGGCACGCGACACACGGCGTCGGACACGGCGAGCGACACCCGCGGCATCGGCGCGGCGCGGCGTTGGATCGAGCGCGAATGGCGCGCCTGTGCGAAGGACACACCGCTGGAAATCAGCACCCGCAGCCACATCGAGCCCGTGGGCCGGCGCATCGCGGCGCCCACCGAGATCGTCAACGTGCTGGCCACCCTGCCCGGCCGCGACCCCAAGCGCTTCATCGTCGTCAGCGGTCATTACGACAGCCGCAACGCCGACGTGATGGACGCCCAAGGCGACGCCCCCGGCGCCAACGACGACGCCTCGGGCACCGCCGCCGTGATGGCCATGGCCTGCACGATGGCCCGTTCGACCCGCCAACCCGAGGCCACGCTGGTGTTCGCCGCCGTGTCGGGTGAGGAGCAGGGCCTGCTCGGCGCCGCCCAACTGGCCAAGGAACTCGACATCGACGGCCAGACCGTCGAGGCCATGGTCACCAACGACATCGTGGGCAGCCCAAGTGGCGCCCAAGGCGAGCACGCCCCGATGCGCATTCGGCTGTTCGCCGACGGCCTCGACCCGCTGCTGCGCCTGATGCTGCGAGGCGCGCAAGCCGAGCCCTCGCCCCGTCTCAAAGCGCAGCAAGCCCTGGCCGCCGCTGGTGGCGCCGACGACCTGCCCGCCGCGCAGCTGGGCCGCCACCTGGCCCGCGCCGCCGAGGCTTACGTGCCGGGCACGCAAATCGACCTCATCCAGCGCCGCGACCGCACCCTGCGCGGCGGCGACCACCTGCCCTTCCTCGAACGCGGCCTGGCCGCAGTGCGCTTCACCGAGCCCTTCGAAAACTACGCCAACCAGCACCAGAACGTGCGCCTGGAAAACGGCCGGCTTGCGGGCGACCTGCCCGCGTTTGTGGACGTGGACTACCTCGCCCGGGTGACCCGCGCCAACCTCGCCGGCCTGGCCACTTTGGCCTGGGCTCCGCCGCCGCCCGCGCAGGTGCAGGTGGACGCCAGCGAACTGAGCAACGACACCCGCCTGATCTGGGCGTCCAGCCCCGGCGCCAGCGGCTACCGCGTGCTGTGGCGCCGCAGCGAGTCGGCCCGCTGGGAATGGGCCCGCGACCTGCCCGCCAGCGCCCGCGAGGCGGTGATCGCCGGTGTGTCGCGCGACGACGTGGTCTTCGGCGTGCAGGCGCTGGGCGCTCATGGCCACAGCAGCTTGGCGGCGTACGCACCGCCGGTGAACCCGGCGCGTTGACCGCGCGGGGGCTCGAAAGGTCAGGGAAAATCAAGCTGGGGCGGGCGCTCGCACGCTCAATTCAGCGTCCAGACGAAAGCCTGCGTGGCCGACATCACGCCGTCCTTGAGCTTGTCGCTGGCTGGCGCCTTGTACGTTTGCGCCTTGGCCCGGGCCACCGAGGCGTCATCGAGCAAGGCCTCGAACACCACCGGCCGCACGTCGGACGGCACGCCCGGCACCCGCAGTTCGCGTTCGTGCACGGTCGCCCGCATCAACTGACCCTTGGCGTCCAAGTCGACCCAAAGGGTCACCCGACCCGTCACCCCGAAGCGCTTGGGCAATTCGGGGTAGCCATCGTCGGACTTGAGCGGCGTGCCAGCCGCTTCGCGACCGATCCACAACAGGTCGGGCAGTCGGATGGCCAGGCCCTCGCGAAAGCGCGCCAAGGCCTGCGCTTGACGGGCCGGATCGCCCTGCACCTCGGGCCGCGCCAGTTCGTTGCGCAGGGCCCAGTGGTGCAGCAGACAGCGGTCCAGCGCACGCGCCCGGGCGACTTCGCGCCGCTGGCCCGCCCGGGCCTCAGGGCCGTAGCTGCGCAGCAGGCTCGGCAAGGGCTGCAGCCCGACGGTGTCGCCGCGGCGCACCCGCTCGATCAGTGCCGCCACGGGCTGGGGCTCGGTCACGGCCAGCGCACGGGGCTGACCCCAGCGCGCCAGCAAGGCCCGCTCGTGCGCCAGGGCCTCGGCCAAAGCCGGTGCAGGCAGGCCGCGCAGACGCCCCAAACGCTGGTCCATTTCCGTGACCGGCTCGGCCACCGGGTGGCAGGCGGTCTCGCTCTGCAGCGCCTGCAGCACCAAGGCGTCGTGCGCCGACCCCAGGCTGTCCAGGCTCCACAAGCCAAACTCGTTGTAGATGCGCGCCATCACCCGGTCGGCCGTCAGGGTCGGCTGGGGCCCTTGCTGCTCCTCGCGCCACCAGGCCAGCATCAACGCCCGCACGCGCGGCAGGTGCTCGGTCACCATGGCGGTGGCCGCCTGCCGAGTGGGCTCGTCGTGGGCGGCATTCACGCGCCAATGCGGCAGCAAGTTTTGCGCGATGAACCGATCCACCCAGGCTTCGGGCGACGGCGGTTGCGCTTCCGCCGGGGCGGCGGGCTCAGCCGCCCAGGTGGAGAAGCCTGCCCCCATGCCCAATGCGCACAACAGCCCCAGCACCGCCGCACGCAGGCGGCCAACCCATGAACGATTCATGCCCTCATTGTCGGCGCTGCGCAGCGGCCGGCGCGGGCGGGTTCAGCCGAAATCGAAGGTACCGGGGCCCAGCGCCCCTTGGGTCAGCGCGGCCACCACGCGTGCACTGGCCTGCCGCAGGGCGCTGGCGGTGTGGGCTCGGTAGGTGCCCTGCACCAAGGGCCCCAGACCATGCTCGGCGCTGAAGCTGCCACCATGCGCCGCCACACGGGCGTAAACGCCCTCGCGCAGGCGCTGCAAGGCCTGTGCGTCCAATGGCTCGGCTGCACGGGGCCACACCAGATTGAAATGCTGGCCACCGTCGCCCAAATGGCCAAAGTCGCACACCTGCGCGGGTGGAAACTCGCCCGACAGCCAATCGCTGGCCTCCGCCCGGAAGGCCCACACGGCCCGGCGAGGCAGGCTGATGTCGAAGCCAATGACCGCCCCACGCTCGCGCAGGCCCTCGCTTACCGCATGCCGCAGGGCCCAGAGGGCGTCGTCCTTGTCCAGCGCCGCGTCCAGCACATCACCGCGCTCGAAAGCCGCTTCCAACTCGCCGTGCAGCAAAGCGCGCAGGTCGACACCGTCGAAATCCGCCGCCAGCTCGATCAGCAGGCTGTAGGGCGGCAGCCCTTGCGCAAAGGGCGAGGCCCCGCCCCGCACCTCGATGGCGGCGGCCAGGGCGTTGGCACTCAAGCCCTCGAAGGCCGACACCAAACCGCCCCATGCCTGGGTGAAGCGCTGGTACAGGGGCCACACCGCCTCCAGGCTCGCGGGCGCCACCAGGGCCACGGCAGTGTGTCGGGGCAGGGCTTGCAGGCGCAGCGTGGCTTCGGTGATGACGCCCAAAGCCCCACTGCTGCCGATGAACAGATGCTGCAGCGCCAGCGCCGCGTTGTCCTTCGCCAAGCCGCGGCCCAGCGTCAACACCTCGCCATCGGGCAGCACCACCTCCAGGGCCAAGGTGTTGGCCCGCACATCGCCATAGCGGCACATGCGCGTGCCCCCTGTGTTGTGGGCCAGCATGCCGCCGATGCTCGGGTCGGCACTGAGGTCGATGGCGAACTGCAAACCATGGGGGCGCAGCCGCTCGTTCACCTCCGACAGGCGGAATCCCGCCGAGACCCGCAGGGTGCGGTCCAGTGCATCCAGCTCGAACACACCCCGCAGCCGCTCGGTGCTCAGCACCACCTCGCCCTGCGGCGTGGCAGCCTTCACCAGGCCCGTGTGTGCGCCTTGCGGCAACAGGCGCACGCCGTGCTCCTGGGCCCGTTGCAGCAGGTGGGCCACATCGGCCGCGGTGCCGGGGCGGCAAACGGCCGGCGAGCCGCCCGTGCCGTAACGCGCCCCGCTCAGGTAGCGGGGTTCCACCTCGGTGTCGACCACCGACCCCGCGGCCCGGATGAAGGCCTCCAAGCCCATCAATTCAGGATTTCCAACGCTTCATGCGTCGTCATTTTGAAGATGGCCGTCGCGTTGCCGGCGTCGAACGCGAGATCCAGCCGACCGCACTGCAGCCGCTCGCGCTGGATGAACTCGTAAAAGCTGCCTGGCACGTGCCGCGTGACCCATTCGCCCTCGTGAAGGAACTCTCGCGCCACCTGGGCGGCCTTGAAGGCGGTTTGCATCACGCGTCCGCTGCCGCTGACCTCGATCGTGTCCTTGATCGAGCGTCCCTTGCGCTTTTGCGCTTCGCTCAGCGCCTGCAGGTCGCTCACCCGGTCGGTGGCGTGGTTGAAGGCATTGCCCTCGGTGGCAATCCAGGCCATTTCCGCCGACTCGGCCAGCAGCGTTTCGTAATCGGCCAGCGCAAAACCCCCATGCTGCCGACCGAAGCACGCCACGATCTTGGGCATCAGGGCCAAGGCGTCGCTCCAGGGCAAAGCGGCATCGCGCCCCAGGCGTTCCAGGCGACCGATGTCTTGCGGTCCCAGCGGGTCCACGCTGTCGGCCAGCACGCGAGTGACCGCCGCTTGGAACTGCGCACTGAAGCGCTCCGGGTGCAACTCGCTGACGAAGAACTGCGCAATCGTTTCCGGGAAATCGGCGTGCGCCCAAGCGCGGCCGGTCATCTTCAAGCGGGGCAGCGGATAGGTGTCGGCCACGGTGAAACCCAAGGGGCGCAACACGCGGGAGATCGCCGCCTCGCCGGGCGGCAGGGCGCCGCTGGGCCAGGCCACCGTGCGCAAAGCACCATGGTCGAAGGTGATCTTTTGGCCGGCGGCCATCACATCCTGAACGTAGTCGTGCCCTTCGGGCACGCGCTCGTGCAAGTCGAAGAACAGCACCATGTTCAAGGCCTGGGCCATTTCGGCGCGGCTGACCGTCTCACCGATGGGCCGGATCAAGCGCGGGTCGATCTCCAACTGAGCCACCAGGGCCTCGGCCGCCGATGCCCCCAGCAAGCCTTGAACGAGGCGATGAACGCCATTGCGTGGAGCATCAGACATCGAACTTGACCCCCTGCGCCAGGGGCAGGCTGTTGCTGTAGTTCACCGTGTTGGTCACACGGCGCATGTACTGCCGCCAGGCGTCGGAGCCCGACTCGCGGCCGCCGCCCGTTTCCTTTTCGCCCCCGAAGGCGCCACCGATCTCGGCGCCCGAGGTGCCGATGTTGACGTTGGCGATGCCGCAGTCGCTGCCGCTGGCGCTCATGAAGGCCTCGGCCTCTCGGAGGTCGGTCGTGAAGATGGCGCTGGAAAGTCCCTGCGGCACGGCGTTTTGCAGGGCGATGGCCTCGTCCAACTTGCTGTACTTCAGCACGTACAAGATGGGCGCGAAGGTTTCGTGGCACACCACGTCGGTCTGGGCCGGCATGGTCACCAGGGCCGGGGTGGCGTAGTAGGCCTCCGGGTGATCGGCGGCCAAGGCGCGCTCACCGCCCCGCACCTGCCCGCCCTGGGACCGCGCTGCATCCAGCGCGGTTTGCATGGCCTCGAAAGCCTGCCGATCCACCAAAGGGCCCACCAGCGTGCCGTCATGCAGCGGGTGCCCGATCTTCAATTGCACCCGCACTTTGTCCAAACGCTCGACCAGGGCGTCGTGCACGCTGTGGTGGGCGATCACGCGCCGCGTCGTCGTGCAGCGCTGACCCGCCGTGCCCCAGGCGCCGAAGGCGATGGCGCGCACCGCCAGTTCCAAGTCGGCTTTGTCGCTGACGATCAGGGCATTGTTGCCCCCCAGCTCCAGCAAGCACCGACCAAAGCGCGCCGCCACCTTGGGCCCGACGATGCGGCCCATGCGGGTCGACCCCGTGGCACTGATCAAGGGCACGCGGGCGTCCGTCACCAACGCATCACCGACCGCGGCGCCACCGTTCAGCACCTGGCTCAAGCCCTCGGGTGCGGTGTGACCGGCAGCGCTGTACGCGGCGACGGCCTTGTCGAACAAAGCCTGCGTGGCCAACGCCGTCAACGGGGTCTTTTCGCTCGGCTTCCAAATGCAGGTGTCCCCGGCCACCAAGGCCAAGGCGGCGTTCCAAGCCCACACGGCCACCGGGAAGTTGAAGGCGCTGATGATGCCCACCACGCCCAGCGGCAACCACTGTTCCATCATGCGGTGGCCCGGCCGCTCGCTGGCGATAGTCAATCCATGCAACTGCCGCGACAAACCGACGGCGAAGTCGCAGATGTCGATCATCTCCTGCACCTCACCCAGCCCTTCGCTGGCGATCTTGCCGGCCTCCAGGCTCACCAAAGCGGCCAAATCGGCCTTGTGCGCGCGCAGCACCTCACCGAAGACGCGCACCAACTCGCCCCGCTTGGGCGCCGGGATCACCCGCCATGCCAAGAAGGCCGAATGCGCGCGCCCGATGGCCGCCTGCATGTCCTGCGCGGAGGCCTCCACCACCCGGCCGGTCACAGCACCATCAACCGGCGAGCGGGCGGCCAAGGTCCCGTCGGTGTAAAGCGCCGGGGCGACCCCCATGCGTTGCAACAAGGAGGCGGCGGTGGGCGAGGACATTGGGGTCATACGGTCTTTCGTGCAGCGGGTCGACAAGGTGGGAGACAGGAGTCAGGCGATCGACTCGACCTGGCGCGACTGCTGGTACGCCCGACCGAAGCGGTTGGCCAGGAAGTCGGGCAAAGCGACCTCCTCTTGCCGGATGAAGCCTTGCTGCGGCAACCTGCCTTCGCGGAACAGGTCCAGGGCCGCGCAAATGCCGGCGGCCGTGGTGATCTGGATCGCGCTCAGGGGCGACTTGACATCCCGGTCGGCAAAGATCTTGCGGGCGAACACCTCTTGCATGAGCACGCCGTTCTTCATGCCACTCACCGTCACGAACACCAGCACCACGTCCTGCATCGTCGCGGGCATGCTCTTGCGCATGATGTCCTTGAGTTTTTCTTGGTCGGCCGCCAAGCCCAGGTCCTCCAGCAGGAACTTCATCAGTCCGCGGTGGCCGGGGTAACGCACGGTCTTGTAATCCAGATTGCGCACCTTGCCCGCCCAGGTTTCACACAGCGTGCCCAAACCCCCCGATGTGTTGAACGCCTCGTACTCCGTGCCATCCAAGCTGAAGTGCTCCAGCCCTTCCAACGGGAGCGCCGAAATGAACTCACCGCCGTGGATCGCCTCGCAGGGGTGGCAATACTCGTTGATCAACCCATCCACCGACCACGTCAGGTTGTACTTCAGCTGGTTGGTCGGGAAGGCCGGCAACGCCCCCACGCGCATTTGCACGTCACGCACCTCATCGAACTGCTTCGCCAAGTGGTGGGCGACGATCCCAATGAAGCCCGGCGCCAGTCCGCACTGCGGCATGAAAGCGGTCTTTGCGCCGTCTGCCATGTCCTTGATCGCCTTCGTGGCGGCCACGTCTTCGGTCAAGTCGAAGTAATGACAACCGCACTCCTTCGCCAGCGTGGCGGCGGTGATGGCCAAGTGGTAGGGCAAGGCATTCAGCACCGCGTCCTGTCCGCGCAATTGGGCCGCCAGTGCCGCCGTGTCCTCGGTGTCAACCGCCGCGGTGGCGATGCCTTCGGCAGCCAAGGCGCTCAGGTACTGGGCATTTTTGTCCACCACCGTGACGCGGTAATCCCCGCTTTGGTGCAGCAATCGTGCGATGGTTTGTCCGATGTGGCCAGCGCCAAGCAGGGCGATCTTCATGGGGAACTCCGTGGTCTTGAGAGGTTGAGCGCCAGCGGCGCGTTGGCTTCACTTTAGGGCGGGTTCACGTCAAAATACAGAAGCAACTCGACGAAAGGGAGAGCCATCTCGTCGATTTGGATGTTCGTTTCTGCTTTTTGTATGAAATGGGGAAAACCATGGTTCACGCACTCGACGGCCTCGACCGCGAACTCATCGCCGCGTTGCAGTCCAACGCCAGAATGTCGACCACCGACCTGGCCAAGCGCCTGCGGGTGGCGCGCACAACCGTGGTGTCCCGATTGAGTCGACTGGAGGCCCAAGGCGTCATCGTCGGCTACACGGTGCGGCTGGGCGCGACCGAGGGCCGGGAAGGCGTGCAGGCCTTTGTCAACCTGAGCGTCAGCCCCAAGGCCGCCCGAAGCGTGGTGGATCGCCTCAGCCTGTTCCCCGAGCTACGCCAGCTGGCCGCCGTCAGCGGCGAGTTCGACTACCTCGCCGTGCTGCGCGCCGGCAGCACCCAACGCTTGGACGCTCTGCTCGACGAAATCGGCGAAATCGATGGCGTCATCCGCACCACCACATCGGTGCTCCTCGCCATGCGCATCGATCGCATCGCCTGAGTTCCACCAAACCACCGCCTACCGTCGGCAGACAGCAAAAAGCAAAACCCCTCGACACGGGAGGTATCGAGGGGTTTTGGGGGGTAAATAGCTTGACGATGTCCTACTTTCACACGGGCAATCCGCACTATCATCGGCGCTGAGGTGTTTCACGGTCCTGTTCGGGATGGGAAGGGGTGGGA